>JAGRNA010000166.1 GCA_020441005.1 Leptospiraceae bacterium | reverse complement strand
CAGTCAAATATCCCAAGTACCGTAAAATCCCGGCCGGCAAGGAACTGATTTTTCGCTTTAATTCGTCCTGCGCCGAAAAAGCCCGACTGATTCATAATGGCCAAACTGTGAATTTTCCCGGCGAGGGCAGCATGTTTGATATGCAGCATTTTGTACACAAGGGCTCTGTGAAAATCGAAATCTTGTTTAATTGCGGCGACCCGGAATGGAAAACCTTACTCGAATATGAAGCCGAATGAGCGCAAAACAGGCTGACTAGCTGAATACCGAAGATTGCAACTGCTGCTTAAATTATGTGCTGCCGGCTTTTCATTGAGAACATGATTCCAGGGGCTGCCTGGATGGCGAAAATATGCTAGATCCTGAATGAAACCATTTGCTTGCAGAACCACCCCTGATTTTACAGCAAAGAGAATCCCGAGCTGGTGTACACAGCTCAACCCCCGATTGTTGCGGGTGGGAGGTACGGCGGTTGGGTACTAAATAGTCGCGCGTCGAAAGTCAGCGCCAAAAAGGTTTGCTCTGGGCCACCGTGGGCACGCTTATCATATGACGGCTATTTGTCAAGCATATTCCATCAATCTATATTTTTCGAAAAATCGGGTTCATTGTCACTCCCTTGTGATATGATATCCTGGGGGGAATTTGTCTGCGGACCGGCTCCTGGTAATGCAATGGTTGCTGGTAGTGCTGATAGCGATAGAACTCATCGTAAAGTTTCTAAAGCTCAACGAAGATTCCGGGATGTGGTTCAATGCCAGCAGGATTCCAGAAGTGATGCACTGGACGCCCTGGCTGATTATTCCCCGGGTTGCATACGCCAAATCTCGAAATTGATTTGCAGCCGCCGCCCCGGTTGTACCTGTGACCCAATGAGCGCACAGGTTATCGGCATCGGCGGGATATTTTTCAGATCACATAATCCGGACGCATTAGCCGACTGGTATCGAGAACACCTGGGCATTACCCCGCCTGGGGCCGGGAAACCATGGGAAAGCGCGCAGGGCGTAGTCGTGTTGGCCCCATTTCAAAGCGACTCCGACTATTTTCCGACCACTCAATCCGTAATGCTGAATTTCCGCGTCCGGCATCTTGATCAGCTTTTGGATGATTTGAAACGCAAGGGAGTGCGCGTTGATCCCAAACGTCAGAGTGAGGAGTATGGCAGTTTTGCCTGGATCTACGATTGCGAAGATAATAAAATTGAACTCTGGGAACCGGTAGAAAATGCATAGCCGCAGACCGCAACACCTGCTTAAACAGGGATTGCTCCCGGTCTGTATAATAGCCTGCTGGGCCATCATCTGTTGTTCCCCTGAAGCCGGCCGGCCGGAACCCAATGCGCCCCGCTATTTTGTGATTGTATCCATCGATGCTCTACACCCCGACGGAGTACGCCAGCAGGATGCGCCTTTCCTCAATTCAATTCGCAGCAAGGGCTGGTCTGTGCGTGATGCACACAGCATCCAGCCTCCCTTGACACTCTTTAATCACGCGGCCATGTTTACTGGCCAATCCCCGGCCGCTGCCGGACTGGTCGACAACGCCTGGTCGCCTGATCAACCACAGGTTCAGGTGCCGACTATTTTCCAACTGGCCCGCCGGGCCGGACTCCAGACTGCCTTCTTTTATTCCAAACCAAAACTGGGTTTTCTCATCAACTCAGATATCATGATCCACAAGATGGCCGGTCCAGACAGCATCCAGGCGGCCGATGATTACCTTCGCACTCACGAGTATACCTTCGTTTTTTTGCACGTCAGCGGGCTCGATTACAGCGGACCCCGGGACGGCTGGTTGTCAGTAAATTACCTCGCAGTTTTGAGCGACCTGGACCGCCGGCTGCAGTCCCCCCTGCAATATGTGATGAATCAAAAACGTTTTGTGATCCTCATTACTAGTGATCACAGCGGTCATGACTTGCTACATGGGACGGATGACCCGCGCGACTCTCAGATTCCGTTTATCTATTATTCTGATTTTTTGCCGCTGCCGCAAGTTGATAGCTACAGATCAAGCGACCTTTTTCGAATTGTGGGGCAAGTCCTGCAATCAAAGTAAGTCCATTACCTCGGAGCACAATCTGGTCCGGGCAGATAATCTCTCGAAGAAGTAATCACATTTTATCATGACATTACGTCGGCCGGTTTACCGGCCCGGCCTGTCCCAGCCCGGAATCCAGGCCGGACTCCCGACTAGCCCAAACGAAATGCCAGCCGGCTAGCGCCCGGGAAGCACCGGCAGATTGGCGTCGTTATCAAAGCAGGTAAACCTGATGGCGCTATTGCGCCTGAGCATAGCTTGTACATCCGGATGCTGGCAATGCTCGCTGCGAAGTTCTGGCAGCTGGATTGCCACTGCCGGTTTTAGCTGGAGCAGCTTCTCTAACTTGAGCAGTTCACTCACCGCCAGTTTGCAATTTTGAATGATTAATGTTTTTGCATTGATCGTTTCGATGCCCTCAAGTGATGCAATGCGCACATTCCAGAATCTCAGGGTGTCGGCATTCAGACCTTTTAACAGGGCAATCTGAATCGGGTAATCATTGTCGTCTTGCGCGCCTATTGTCCATTGAGTGCCGTAGACTGACACGCGGTCGAATGTATCAAACGGATAGGCGCGATCATCACTTGCCTTGATGCAGAATTCATTGCGCACCCGCTCCTCCCAGAAACCGCAGTTCCATTCATCAAGACGGCAATCTGGCTGCATTCTACGGCATGAGGCCTGGACATAGCGAATCGCCTGAGCCATACCATCCGCATGCTGTTGATTAAAAAAGCGGCTTAGAATTCGAAACTGCGTTTTATTTATAAAAGTATAAATCGGTCGTCCGCTCGTACTAATGTTGCCGGAATCCCCAAATTTAAAATTAAACAAGCGGTAGTTCAACTGTTCCGCGTCAGTCAAACGCACGTACCGATCGGCCGGGGATTCTGGAATAATCAGATCGGCCGGTTTTTGCGGTTTGTAGTTTGATGGATGGACCGGTTTTTGCGGCTTTTCGGCCCCTATTTGGGCGGACGCCAGCGTTACCGAAAGGAAAATCAATCGTCGCAGCAGATTTGTTTTATAGTGTTGCATACTTTTTTTGCAGACCCGCCATTGGCAGCAGGACCAGGCGGACACTGCATCCTCAGGGGCAGTTACAGGTAATAGTCTCTTTTGTTCAATACAAAAAGGGCGCATGAATAAAAAATGCTGCCGGCTGCCGCAGGGCCGGATGGCGCCTTGTTTCTGACGAGCGGTAGAGCGCCGGATTTCCATGGCTCCTGATGGGCGCGAAACCGCTAAATGGCCAGGCATTTACAGCGAGCCTGGTGTAGTACGTAAAACAGGCATTCTAACTTTTCCGCGTTACCGAATCTGCCAGTGAAAAGGCCCGCGACTGCTGCCCGGAAAGCCGGACAACTGACTCGATTCCGCCTGGAACCACACCTGCAATGAAAAAAACCATGGGCACCAGGATATCCAGGATTACGACTCCTGAAAATCAAAGCTCGATTTTCTTCAAGATTAAGAAAGTCACATCATCATCGGAATCGAAATTCCGTAGACTGTGTAACAGTTTTTCTTTTATCTCCGGCGCGCCAAGTCGGCCAAACTCGGCCAACAATTTCAGCAGTTTTTGGTCCGAATAAAAAGATCCATCTCGAGCTCTGGCTTCCGTGACGCCATCAGTGTATAGCACTACCACATCATGGGTATTCAGCTTGATTTCACGTATATCCAGATCAGCACGAATATCGGCCATCAAGCCCAGCCACATCCCGTCCGTCTCTCTCACTTCTACTCTGTCTTCGTTGGCCCGGTATATCAGTATATCCTGATGCAAACCGGAAAAACAGAAGTGCTGTTGATCTATCACAGCCAGCACGGTAATCGTCACATAGAGCGCCTCGCCTAAAAGATTCACATTTGCATAAATGACCTTATTCACTATGCTCAGCAAATCGGAGGTGGAAGCTGCCGGATTTTGTTGTATAACTGTATGGATAGAGGTTTGGACCATCATCATCACCAGACCGGCAGAAACGCCGTGACCGGATACATCTCCGATGACAATCCAGCTCTTGCCATTAACATGAATCACATCGTAGTAGTCGCCGCCCACACCGGCTGCAGGTTCAATAAAGCAGGCAATCTCATAACCGGGTAGAACAGGTTTCGGCGGTATTAGAATTTCTTGCAGTTTGCGCGCCAATTCCATTTCACTCCAAAGAGCGTCGCGCGCCCTGCGCAATTCATCGTGAGATTCCTCCAGCTGACGCGTTCGCAGCTGCACCTTCTTTTCCAGATTGGTTGACAATTCTGCATTTACTTCATGAAGTCGAACAAAGCGATTGGAGAGTATGGCTGCCAATCCAAGCAGAAAAACCACAAAAAAGTAGCTTAGGGTCGGCGGCAGATTGATGACTTCATGGGATGTCAAAGTATCTAATACAACGCCCGCAGATAGAGCCAGTATACCCAAAAGCATGTAAAAGGCGTCACGATCTTTTTTACCAACATGATAGAAAAGGATGATAAAAATTCCGCAGAAAAAAACCAGCCAGGTCGGTTGTACGATTTTGGCCTGTACTTGCCACCACAAACCCGGGTCATCAATAAACAGGACGACGCCAAGACTTATCCCGATGATTGCATTCACCACCCAAAGAATTCGATCCCAGTACTTTACCCAGCGGAATTCTGTTCGAAAATAGTAGCGGAAAAAATAGTATAAAAATGGAACACCGGAAAAAAGCAAAACGTATTCTACTCTTTTTGCGATGAGCAAAGGAAAATCCAGCTCGGTTTTTATTTGCGTGCGTAAGAACTGATAGATGGCAAACTCGACCGCAAATAAACCGAAAAAAAGGTTTTCGCGGTCTCGCATGCGTCGCATAAAAAAAAGCAGGAAATACAAACCGGCAATAAAGTACATCGCTTGCAATGCGATTTCCAGCATTGGCGGCAGAAGATACTCTTTATATATCTGAACAATGGGACCTGTTTGCACCTTGCCTTTAATCAACCCGATGCTATCCCTTGCACTGCCGCGCACCTGGATCACAAGCACGTTAACCTGGTCCTTACGCAAACATTCCGGTTCGGGGACATAGATTCGTCTACGATCATAGGCCTGAGCGACAAGGCCGTCCCATTGGCCGCTAAAGCCGATTCGACAGCCATTGAGCCAGGCAATATCACGATCATCAATAATGCCCAGCTGCAATGCAAGCGGTGATTGGAAACCCGCAGGCAGATAAAAAGCCTTACGATAATAAACCACTGCTTGCCCTGATCGATACCCGGGCACCTTTGTAATCGGACCAGGGACTGTAATCGCATGCCAATCCGGTCCAGGCTGATCTGCCCGGAGATCTGCAACAGGCCGTGCAGATTCCTGTTTTGGATCTATATTTTGAAAATGGATCCACCAGGTCCAGGGGGCGGCGTCCTTGGCTGTTTGGGCCAGAGATGTGATCTGATCCGGGTTCATGATCGGCTGCACCTGGTAGGACTGCTTTGGCTTCAGGAGCGGCTCTGAGCGCAGAATCGTCGTTTGAGCGAGCGTACTGCCCAGGATACAACTGGATAAGGCTGCAGAGCAGAAATAGGAACGCCCTTTTTTCAGAAACGCAAAGAACTGCACGAATACAGCGACTCTGCAGGCTCTCAGCAAGGGTTTTATTCTGCTAAGATGGTTGCTGCGCATGTTTATTCCGTTAAGCCCCTGGCAGTCTCTGCCCTGGCAGTCAGCCCTTCCCTTCTACATCCCTGATGACAGAATCTAATTAACGCTATCTCTTTCGATCACAAATCGATGGATGGCCGTGATCAGTCGCTGATAATCCAGCGGCTTGCTTAAATGTGCATTGCTTCCAGCCAGGCGACTGCGCTCCTTATCAGCTTTCAGTGCATCGGCCGAAAGGGTAATAATGGGAATCGGCTTTTTATTTTCGAGCGATTCAATTTCCCGAATTCTTTGCGTAGCCTGATTGCCATCCATCCCTGGCATTTGTATGTCCATTAATATCAGATCCAGGTCTGGCGTATTGGTGAATTTCGCAATGGCTTCAATACCGTTTTTGGCTGGAATCACGAAGATTCCCAGGCGCTCTAATAACCGGGTGGTCAACATTAAATTCACATCATTGTCATCTACCAACAAGGCTTTCTTATTGGAAAAATCCAGGGCGTTATAGGGATGCTGGATGGCGCCTGGATCCTGTTCAGCAACCGGTTCGAAAGGAAATATAAAGTAAAATGAAGATCCTTGCCGATTGTCCGGCCGGTCCTCAACTCCCACTGTACCGCCCAGCAATTCGGCGATCTCTTTGGTGATTGCCAGACCTAAACCGGCCCCGCCGTATCGCCTGGTGGTGCTCTGATCCAGTTGCTCAAAGGGTCGGAAGATGCGCTCCCTTTGCGCCTCCGGAACGCCGATACCCAGGTCGTTCACCCGAAACTCAATCTTGTCGGCTGCCGGCATGCTGAACACGCATTCCACCGCGCCGGCATAAGTGAATTTGATAGCATTGCTAACCAGGTTAATCATCGCCTGCATGATTCGAACAGGGTCGCCGGTTATGTTTTGTACTACGGTCCCGGATTGCCGAATGGTAAACTGTATCTCCTTGCCGCATTGCTGCACCAGCATATCGCCGTAGGATTGCAGTTTATCGGACGCCTCATTCAGGGAAAAGGGAATCTTTTCAATGGAAAGCTGACCGGTCTGGATAATCGAAAGATCAAGAATATCATTGATCAATGTGGAGAGCATGATGCCACTATCGTGGATAATCTTCAAATACTTCTGACGCACTTCCTGATCGTCGTTCAGCATCAAAAGTTCGGTGTAACCCACCAGCGCATTCAGGGGCGTTCGTAGCTCATGCGAAACATTCGATAGCAGCCTGGATTTATAGCGATCGTCCTGTTCCGCTTTTTCTTTTGCCTGCACAAGTTGTTGCTCGATTTTTTGTCTGCGGCGCAATTCCAGTTCGGCTCCTTTCAGGCTTTTACGCATATGACCATTTGCCCAGTAGACCGTGGCTCCGCTAATGGCAAACAATCCGGTATAGGTTATCCATTGCGTAATGCTGACCGAATAATCCGGCACCGGCAACCAGCCGGCATTTTCAGCCAGAACCAGGGCCCCGACAGCCAGGGAGGATAAAACGGACGAGACGAGGATACCCCGGGGTCCGTACAAAAAACCGGCCCCGATCACAAACAGGGTAAAGATGGCAGTTGTAGGCGTTCGGATCGTACCCAATGACCAGGAGGCGAATATCAAGTACAAAAAGGTAATGCAAAGTAGTAATATACTGATAAAATCTACATAACCGCTTTTGAGGATCAGACGAAATGCGAAGAAAATAGCCAGCAAGGCCAGATTCAACAGGATCATGGATTGCGGGACGTTTTGACCCCAAAGATTGCCGATCAAAACAATGATAATATAGGCAAAGCTGATTAGAAACAGAGTATTCATCAACTCTGCCCGCCTTGATTTCAAGCTATCCCCCGGAAAAACCGGTGCCGCCATCCAGCGCATCCAGCCAGACCCACGCTTTTGTAAACGCATCCGCTTTTGACTAGTTTTCCCTTGCATAGCGTATAGCCCGCTGTTCTCTCATGCTGGCATAACTCCCGGTTTTATAACCTGGTTCCGGTATAGTAGTCCGACCTTTCGGCTTGCTCAAAAGCATCGCGCTACTTTAGCGTTTCAGCCTGATCGACTGCATTGCAAGCGCTGACATGTTGCGATCCGCCCCTGGTTTTGTCCAACCTTACCAACGGCCACCGCAAGGCAAGCCTGATACGATTGGCTCTGCGCAGCGTTTCAGCACCGGCGCCCGATTCAGATCACAATGCTTTTCATTGTACCGATTGATGGCGGCCGGCTTTAGAATAGCGTTGCAAGACTTCGTCCAGCTTTTGAATGCTAATTGGCTTGGAGATAAAACCATCCATGCCGGCTTGCATGCATGCATCTACATCTGCCTGACCAGCATTGGCCGTCATCGCTACTATAGGAACAAAACGCGCCGTACCGCCCATTTTACGAATTTCTCGAGTAGCCGTCAGACCATCCATCCCCGGCATGCGCATATCCATAAACACCAGATCGTATAATTTCATTCGAAGCAGTTTAAGTGCGACAGGGCCGCTATCAGCTACCTCCACCTTGCAACCAAGGCGTTCAATCAATTTACGGGCAACCATTTGATTCACAATATTGTCTTCCACAACCAAAATGGACAAGTCACATTTCCGCTGCTCCGGGGCCGCTGCAACATCAGCCGGACTGTCCTGCCGGGAACCGCCGGGGGCGTCCGAGATGGCTCGCCGCAATGGTATTTCGAACCAAAACCGACTTCCTCGGGTAAGCTCGCTATGCACTCCAATTTGTCCGCCCATTAACTCGACCAGGCGTTTGCAAATTGCAAGCCCCAGGCCCGTGCCTCCAAAGCGACCATGGATGCTGGGGTCAGCCTGGATAAAGCTGTCAAATAGCACATCCAATCGGTCAGTGCTTACTCCGATACCCGTGTCCGCTACTTCAAAATACAGCAAAGCCAGCGCCCGTTCGGAATCCGCAGCCGATATCGTAAGCCGCACTGCGCCCTCCGGCGTAAACTTGATTGCATT
>JAGRNA010000165.1 GCA_020441005.1 Leptospiraceae bacterium | reverse complement strand
TCCGAGGTCCGGTCTTCGGCCAGAGGAGCCGTTGGTCCGGTGCGCACAATCGGGCGGCAATGCGCCAGGCACCTGTCGTTCACCTGTTTGGGGCGGTCATTGACCGCTTGTCATTTTAGGCTACAGCCGGATCCGACCCGTACCTGCCTGATGCCATTTTCAAGTTGATTGACAGCTCTCTGATCTACGAGCCGCCACAATCTTCTTGAAGCGTATGATTCACACCGCTCTCATTCAGTGGGATGCTCTGCTCGGATCGCATCAAAAATCTCACGCGCCAATATAGGAAAAGCGGTGCGCTGGAAATCGCCGTCATCCATGTACCGAGTGACGATCTTGTCATTCTCGGTCATGCGCTGAATCATCAAATCTTCAATCAGTTTGCGCACCCCCAACTGGAACTTGTCCAGTGGGTTGGCCATGGCGGTTTGAACCACCTGGCTGTTGCTGGTGGCCCGTGCTTTGATCTGGTCAAAGAACAGCCGATCTTCGTCGGTGAAGGCGGTGCCGAAACGCTCATTGAGCACCTGGATGATCTCGGACAGTGGCGCTTTTTCTTCCTTGGCCTTGCCGGTACCGACATCGGTAGGACTGTAGACTCCTTCCGGCTCCCCCGCCTTCAATTCGATCGCACCACTGGAAACGCGCTGTAGCCGGTAATACTGCAACTCTACTTCGTTGCCGATCTTGACCACGGTGTTGTCGCGATCCAATGGCAGATGCGGCTGCAGGAAACGACCGTAACTGTACAGTATCTCCAGATCGGGGTCAGCGTACGGCAGTATCTGGCTCAGGAACGAGTACATCCGCACATAGCCGCCCAACTTGTCGCGGAAGCTGGAACGTACCTCGTCGCTCTCGATAGCCTTGAACCTATCCACCGCCGGTTGCAGGTGTCGCTGCATATGGGCGTGATCGGCCGGGTTCTGCCGATCCGCTTGGCGGTAGAAGATTCGCGCAAACGCCTCGACCTCGCTCCAGTGATAAATCTGTAGCTGATCCAGTTCGTGCTTGATGCTGGCCAGCATCTCGGGGTTGGCGGATTCCTGCAGGCTGGTGGAATCGAAATACGGCTTGAACGCAGCATAGATCTCTTCCGGCTTGTTAACGAAGTCCAGCACGAAGGGCTCGTCCTTGCCGGCAATCTTGCGATTCAGGCGCGACAGAGTCTGCACCGCCTGCACGCCGTCCAAACGCTTGTCCACATACATCGCACACAGCAGTGGCTGGTCAAAGCCGGTCTGGTATTTGTTGGCCACCAGCAGTAGCTGGTAATCGCTGGAGCCAAAGCGCTCCGGCAACTGGCTCTCCGTAATGGGCTTGCCGGTGACGGCATCCGGGTTCATGCCCGGTTCGGTGTATTCGATGCCTGTATCCGGGTCTTTCACCGTGCCGCTGAAAGCCACCAGCGAGCGGATATCGGCGTAACCCTGTTCCTGGATGTAACGCTCAAACGCCAGCTTGTAGCGCACCGCCTGAATGCGGCTGGCCGTCACCACCATCGCCTTACCCCGGCCGCCGAGCCGGTGCCGCACATGCTCGCGGAAGTGCTCGACCATCACCTCGGTCTTCTGCTCGATATTGTGCGGGTGCAGCTCCTTGAACTTGGCCAGCGCCTTGGCGCCTTTCTTCTTCGGGATGGCCGGGTCATCCTCCACCGTCTTCACGAATTTGAACCAGGTGCTGTAGGTAGTGTAGTTACGCAGCACGTCGAGGATGAAGCCTTCTTCGATGGCCTGGCGCATCGAATAGGTGTGGAAAGCCTCCGGCTTGCCGCTACCGCCCTCACGCCCGAATAGCTCCAGCGTCTTGCCCTTGGGCGTCGCGGTAAAGGCAAAAAAGCTCAGGTTCTTTTGTTTGCCACGGGTGAGCATGGACTTTTGGATTTCGTCCAGATTGGTGGAGTCTTCGCCTTCGTCGGCTTCGGTTTCCCAGGCGTCTTCCAGCGAGGCCGTGGAAAGCACCTCTTTCATCTTTTTGGTAGCTTCGCCGCCTTGAGAACTATGCGCCTCATCGACAATCACGGCATAACGACGACTCGGCAAGGCTTCAATTTTATCGAAAACAAAGGGGAATTTCTGCAAAGTGGTGATGATAATACTTCCCCCTTTGCTCAACGATTCTCCCAATTGGGAAGAGTCTTTGTCGATTTTCTGTACTACCCCGGTTTTGTGCTCGATCTGGTAAATGGTGTTTTGAAGCTGTTGATCAAGCACCCGGCGGTCGGTAATGACAATCACCGAATCAAACACCCGGTCATCGTTGGCCTGATGAAGACTGAAAAGCTGATAAGCCAGCCAGGCGATGGATTTACTCTTTCCCGAACCGGCAGAATGCTGAATCAGATAACTCTCCCCGGAACCTTCCTGACGTACGTTCCCTACCAGTTTTCGCACCACATCAAGCTGGTGATAGCGTGGAAAAAACATAGTTTCCTTCTGCTTCTTTTTCCCGGCAATGACGATCTCCTCCGTTTCCAGATGAATAAACTTCTGGACAATCTGCATCAGGCTGTCTTTAGTAAGGATATTTTCCCAAAGATAGGCGGTGCGATAATTATCCGGAATGATGGGATTACCTGCTCCGCCCTGATTGCCCCGGTTAAAGGGCAGATAATAGGTGTCTTTGCCTTTGAGGCGGGTGGTCATATAAACTTCCTCATCGTCCACCGCAAAATGAACCAGGGTGCGTTTTTTGAACTGAAAAAGGGGTTCTTTAAAATCCCGGTCGTAGCGGTACTGGCGTTTGGCATTATCGACATTCTGACCGGTAAATTGATTTTTGAGCTCCAGAGAGACAATCGGCAGTCCATTAATCAACAGGAGCATATCCAGCGAATTGCGGTTTTGGGTGCTGTAATAGACCTGCCGGGTAACGGTGAGGATGTTCTTACGATACAGTTCCTGCGCGTCTGGATTCAGGGTGCTTTCCGGCTGAAAGTAGGCCAGATCAATCTTTACCCCGTAATCGGTAAACCCTTTGCGGATCACATCAATCATGCCCCGCAGTTCCAGTTCCCGCGTCAGGCGATAAATGACTTTTTGTTTGACCTGGGCTCCATGCACCTTTTCCAGCTTTTCCCATTTGCGGGGCTGGGTCGCCTGGAGGAAAGCAAAGAGCGTAGCCGTATCCAGGGCGGTAGCGGGATCAAAGTTTTCGGCATCCCCTTTTACATAACCGCCGTGGTCTAATAAATGCTGTTCAATTGCTTCTTCAAAGGCTTCTTCGGTGTGGATTGCTTTGGCCATAATAAAACTTAGGTTAAGGAATAATCACGGACGTCAATTTTTCCGGTAACGGCTTCGGTGATGAGGGATTGGCGATATTCTTTCAGAAGAGAGATTTCATTTTCTCTATAAGAAATTTCTTTGTCAATACGATCTGTCTCTTGATCTAAAAATTGTACTATTCGTTTTTGTTCTTCTAATGGAATTAAAAATACAGGATGGTCTTTTAATAAATCTTGACCAAGTGAAGCGCGAGTAACTAAATTCATCTTACCAACAAAGAATTTTCGCTGGATATCAGATCTAAAAAAGTACTTGGAGAACTCTGGATCTAAACTATTTGCATTTGGCCTGAATCGAATTAGGAATCCCGCAAATGTTGCTTTTTCAACAGTTGCCACACATGTCGAAGCTATTCCTATTTCTTCAACTGTTT
>JAGRNA010000164.1 GCA_020441005.1 Leptospiraceae bacterium | reverse complement strand
AGCAACTCAACAGCGGGCCGGTCCCCGCCGTGCGTGCGTTGCCAGGATTCGGTAAAGATCGACCAACGGGGCGTCTTTCGGCGGGCCAGCCACTGCAGATCGACGAGTTCAAGACAGCCATAGAGGTGCGCGTGCAATTCGCAGGCGAGCTCCGGTTTAAAGGCCGTTGGCATCACCGGAATCTGGCTCCGCAGGGTTGAAAAAATCGGCCTGGACAGGGCCCGGCCCTCCCGGGGGCGCGGAACGCAGCCGGGTGTTGGGGCTCATTGTCTGTCTTGTTTTTTGCCGACATGCAAAAATTGGCCGGGATCAAATTTGAATGCGAGCCGGCACCCCGGCAGCGCGATCCGGCAAGCGGTTTGCGCCGGATTTGATGGCCATCCAGGTTTGAATGACTTCCTGATAATCCGGGACCGATTTGTATTTCAGCAGCAGGGCTTCCAATTGGGCATCCGGCAACTCTCTGATGCTGCGGTTTAATAGATTCAGTCTGCGGCGATGCAGCTCCGATTCCAGTATATCGAGTACCTCCGGGTAATCCGGGATGCTTTGTTGGAACAAGTCCAGTTGCGCCTGAATGCTAGTTGTGGTCCAGTCAATCACCCGACTACGCATACGCTCCAGATATTCGGCAGTGATATAATAATCGCGCAGATCCTCAAGTTGCATGTCGCCCGGGGCAACTGACACGGATATGGGACCCTGCTGTGCGGAGCTCATTGCTGGCTAGCCCTGAAAAACGCGCACCACGTCCGGCCTACTCCTGACCCGATTTGAGCAGATGACTCTCATCTGCCACATCAATCTCGATCTCAAGGTTCCCGGCTGTATCCAGGGCGGGCAGGCTCTCTTTTGACTGCCCGGATTCGGCCTTGTCCTGGTCTTTGGCGTCTGTCTTTTTTTGATGGCCCACAATGCACTTCCTGCTACGAGACTGACACCTCACCCTGATACTACAAGTCAAAAAAATCTGATCCACCCACGCAGAATGCTTGTCGCCAGACGGCTGCGCCTCTGACCGCTTTGTGTTCCGGGGGTCGTCCCTCTGCACCTGAACAGTCGCTAACCCCGGATCAATACCAGTCATGCTGTGACCAGCGCTGACAGAAAGCGGCCCTGCGACCGGCATTGAGAATCGCTAAAAAAGCGGTCGACTTTCCACCGTGCTTGCGAGCATGGTTTTTAGTCAATCGACCGGAGTTTCAGATGATTGAACCAAAGCACCCTGATGCCACTGCCCCTGATGATATTGCCGACAAACTGGTTGAACCCGAAGAGCCCGGTTGGTTCGAGCGACTGGGGATTCGCTATTTTCACAAGCTGGCCGCTCAGGAACACGATCGCTATGATCTAGCCCGCGATGACGACCAGATGGCGGCCATGGTCCGTCAGGTCACCTGGATCAATGCCTTTTGGGCCTTCGCCATCGGTGCCTTGTCAGCTGGTGCCACCGTTTTTACGGAAGAGTATTTTAGACCTGTTTATCTACCTGAAACAGTTACCGATCATCCCTTGATCAATCAGGTTTGGCTGTACAGCTGGGTCGGGGGTGTCACCGCGATCATGACCGGCGCAGAATTTGTGGTGCTCTTTCTGGTTTCCATTCGAGCAGTCTTTTTCATCGCCCGCATTACGGGCCACAATCGTTTACACCTGGAGAATGCACAGCCCGGGGTATCCATACCCAACCTGCTTTCGAGAGCCGCCCTGGAGATCCCTGATCCGGTCCGGCATGTTTTGGGCATCGACCCCCTGGCGCGCGTATCGCGTCGCCGCATGATCCTGATCGGCTTGTTGTACAAATTGAAGATATTTGCATCCAATGTGTTAGGCAAATTGATTTTAAAACGCTTTGTCGGCAAGGGGGTTCTGCGGGTTAGCGCCGCGTGGATTTCAGTACCCATCACCGGTTTTTGGAACGGCTTTGTGGTTTGGAAAGTAGCGCGCGAAGCCCGTATGCGTCTGTTCGGTAATCTGCTGGCCAATTATCTGGTCACCGAAGTCATCACGCCGGCCAAAATGGCGCGGCTCTCCGAGCGCGCCCGGATGGGCTGCATCCGCGCGATTGGCAACTCCGTCGTCCTGACCCAGAATGCGCATCCCAACATGATCATCCTGATGATTCAACTGTGCAAGGTGTTTCAAATTCAGGAAGGTGATCATCTGGATAGCTGGGATCATTTTTTGGCCGATTTAGAGTCCGTCGCCGAGCACGAACGTTTCTTCATCCTTGATTTGCTGAGCATTTCCACCGCTTTTGATGGCAAATTGTCGCGACTGGAAAGAAAAACCTTACCCGAAGCCTTTGGCGAGCATACCGTCGTTTACATGCAGCGCATTCGCAAATTAAGCGATTTAATGCACAAGGGACGCTTGCACGCTGCACGTGAATTGTGCGATCTGGATTTTGAAGCCGGTTAAGCGACCGGGTTCCCTTGCCTGACCAGCATCCGCCGGGACGGTTTCCGGGCGCCAATCAAAGCTATTTTTTAGCCAGTACTTGCCTGATTTTCTGGATCACGCTATCCCGGTCCAGCGGTTTGGTTATATACTGCGCGGCACCCTTGTCCACCAGAGAACGGATCACGTCGCGCGAGTTTTCCACCGTGACAAAGATAACTTGCACGCTGAGCTTCTTTGCTTGAATCTCGCAAAAGGCAGCGTAGCCGTCCAGGACCGGCATAATAATATCTAGCAAAACAATTTGGGCCTTGCCCGGATTCGCCTCCAGCCAGTTCATCAAATCACGACCATGGTTGAAGGTTTCCAGGACCGGGATGTGACCGGACTCTAGAATACGCCGCAATTCAAATTGATCCTTGCGGTTATCTTCGCAAATGACTACGCTCATGACTGCTTGCCGGTTGCCTGTCTGGACTCACAGGTTCTGGATTATACTCTCGGTCATTTCTTTTGTGCTGATGCTTTGCTCTCCAGCCTGAGCAATATCGCCGGTCCGGGCACCCGCGCTGATAGCGCGCCCAACCGCCGTTTCAATGCGGCGGGCCAGATCATCGCGCTCGAAACTGTAACGCAGCATCAGAGCGGCGGACAGAATCTGGGCAATGGGATTGGCGATTCCCTTGCCGGCAATATCCGGAGCCGTTCCGCCGGAAGGCTCATACAAACCAAAGCTACCGGAGCTGGACAAAGAGGCGCTGGCCAGCATCCCCAGGCTGCCCCCCAACACGGAAGCCTCGTCGCTAATGATGTCGCCGAACATATTACCGCATAACAGCACATCAAAGCGGGCCGGATTCAGGATGACCTGCATGGCCGCATTATCTACATACATGTGATCGAGGGCGATACTGGCAGATGCGCCGGATTGATTGTACTCTGCCACCATTTGGCTGACAACCTCGCGCCAAAGCACCATGGTCGTAAGCACATTGGCCTTGTCAATGCTCGTGATGCGTTGCTTGCGCAAGGCGGCCGCCTCCAGAGCCAGTTTGGTGATTCGCTCCACTTCAAAGCGGTGATAGACCATCGTATCAAAACCCTTTTCGTCCGCCCCGTCCCCGCTGCGACCCTTGGGTTGGCCAAAATAAATCCCGCCGGTCAGTTCGCGGACAATCAGCATGTCGACTCCCGCAGCAATCCGCTCCGCTTTCAAGGGGGAAGAGGCGGCCAGTTCGGGATACAAGCGCACTGGTCGCAGGTTGGCAAACAGGCTGAAATGCTTGCGTAAGGGCAACAAAGCCCCGCGCTCAGGCTGTTTTTCGTGAGGCAGGGATTCCCACTTTGGTCCGCCTACAGATCCAAATAAAATGGCATCGCTTTGTTCGCAAAGCTTGAGCGTTTCGGCCGGCAAGGGCGAGCCTGTGGCATCAATCGCCGCGCCGCCAACCAGGGCTGCTTCAAACTGGAATTGATCACTTTCGGACCCCAGCGCCCTGGAAAGAACGGCCAGAGCGCTTTCCATTACCTCCGGGCCAATGCCATCGCCGGCTAAAACTGCTATCTTGTGCGCCATGCCGGCAGTTTTGGCACCGAAAGCAAGCTGTCAATCAAGCCCTGCATCCACTGCCGGCCTAAAAAAGACATGACCGCTAACTGCGCGCTGCACTTGCTGTCGCATGGCAAGCAGTGACCGACTGGCCCTGATTGTGATCGGTGTCCTGTCGGCAGCGGTGCTGGCGCTCGTCAGCCTGCTGTCGAATCACTGGCTGCAGTGGCAGCTTATCAGCCATCATCCGGTGCTATTGCCGCGTCTGAATGCGATTATTAACAGCCTCACAACCGTGGTGCTCCTGGGCGGCTTGCTCGCCGTTCAGCGCGGGCAGATTCGCTTGCACAAGGTGCTCATGCTGACCGCGTTCTTGCTGTCGGCCACCTTTCTGGTCAGTTATGTCATCTACCATGCGCAGGGTCTGGAGGTGCGCTTTGGCGACCAGAACGGCGATGGCGTGCTCAGCCCGGCCGAGTTGGTCCAGGCAGGCGTCTGGCGTCAAATCTACTTCGCTATTCTAATCAGTCATATCCTGCTTTCCGCTGTAATCCTGCCCTTCATTCTGATGAGCTATTACCTGGGCTGGCAGCAACGCATCCAGGCTCACAAGCGACTGGTTCATTTTGTATGGCCAGCCTGGCTGTATGTCACCATAAGCGGAGTTTTAGTCTATTGCTTGCTGGCTCCCTACTATCCGGGTTAAATGTTGCGGTGTCAACCGCGCCTGGGCCACCACCGCAGAATCAGTTTTCTGGAGGCTACAAACAGGCGCAGCAAACGCCAATGAATACTACGCTGCCCGGTTGCAGCCCATTGCTGTAGTCGGGTAAAGCCAGTTTGATACCGGGGATATTGCATCCAGCGACGATGCAATCGCCCCGCAATCCAACCCAGAGGGAATTTCACAAAGCGCAACAGAGCGCTCGTCCATCTACCCAGCAACGTGAGCGGGGCATCTCCCTCGGTGCGTGAAAACATCAGGAAGGTTCCAAAGAGTAGCATTAACACATTGGCCATCCAGGCGCCGCTGACCGGATCGATTTGGCCAGCGTAGGCCATGCGACCCAGACTGCCTTCTACCAGGAAAAAAGCAACCAGTACCACCAGAGCGAGCACGAAACTCATACTTTTACCCGCCCGCTTGACGACCAGTCCCAACGGAAAAGAAACGTAGAAAAAAAGCAGCACCGAGACCGGGGCGGCAATGCGATGCTGGATTTCATAACGATATTGGTTGTAGGTCTTGCGCGAGCGCTGGGCCAGCTTGTCGATCATGAGCGAAAAAGTCATTTGGTCAAAACCGGGCGGTATAGCGATTGCGCCCGGCAGGGACACCCGGCCGCCAGTCATGACAAAGAGCCTGGCCGCCTTGGCCTGAAATTCCATTTCTTTTAGCGATGGCAGCTTGTAGACTCCCAACTGGCCCAGATCCATGCCATTAAAGCCATTCAGTTGCTGGACCTCGGCGTTATCGCCGGCGCTGGCGATCATATCCATCACGTTGATTTCAAAGCCGCCATTCAAAATACGGTCTGTGCGATCCAGCAACTCCTCAATCGTAAAAATATCCGGCCTGGTATCAATGCCACCAAGGGTGGTCGTCGGTTCTGCAATGCTATAATCCAGATAGCCATCATGAAAATCGGTAAAATCCAGTCCATCGGGCACCTGCTTTTGCAGCGGTGCTTGTCCGGGACGATCCAGGCTCACCTTCCGCAGACGATACTCGAGGGTAAAGCCCTTGCGCAGTCGCAAAAACTTTTGTTCCGATCCATCCGCCAGCACCCGCTTGAGCATACTACCCTTTTGGGCGTGTACAATGCGTGTAATCGCCCCCGTGCCAATCACGACGCTCTTGCCATCAATATTGATCCGGGACACGGAGGCCGGATCATTAATATCCATTTCATTGTACCAGCTACGGATCTGAATGGTATCCAGCTGGCCGGACAGGTTTTGAGCGGCGTAGATATCATCACCCTGGGTGCTGGTCACACGCGAATCGCCGTTGCCCCGAAAGCGACCGGGTGTAATCATTGCCAGGCTATAATAGGAGGTGACCCACTTTTCAAATTCCCGCCGTTCATTCGCATTCAAGGGCGCATACCACAGATGGACGAAAAAGAGCAGGCCCATAAAAAAAGCTCCCACCCACAAAAAGACGACAAATATACGCGGAAAGCTGATGCCGGCTGCACGCATAGCGGTCACTTCCGAATCGGACGAGAGTCGACCGGCAGCCAGAATGCCGCCGAACAGACCGGAGACGGGGACGGTAATCTTGAGGTTTTCGACGATCACGTTCTTGAGAAAGGACAGGATCAAAAGCGGCGAAACGCCCTTGGACAAGAGTTCGGTCAGTCCTTTTTGTAAAGCGAGGGCCACCAGCATAGCCGTAAAAGCAAACAGGAAGACCAGCGTGGGCACCAATATCTCGCGCAGGATATAAACATCCAGAATGGCCGGTTGTAACCGAATTCTGCGCCCCAAAGACCACATGCTGACAAGCAGGCTCGGGGAAGGAATCTCTATGCCAAACATTTTTTGGACCCGACCAGGCGTACGACTGTAGTCCCCCTTTGAACAGTGCCGGATCACTTTGCATACAAAGATCGCTGGCGGGCAGGCGTGAAAGGCGCGATTGGCAGCGATTCCTGCAAGGTGCAAAACGCGACAACCAGTGCGCCGCACCAAAGCAGGGCGGTCCGTCTGCTACCATCACTCATGCCCGGGCACTATTTTGACCGCGCTCTCCTGGAGTCTCACAAGCGCAACCAGCGCATCAAATGACGGACTGTCTGGCGGGGTAGCAACCAATAGAGCAAAAAAGCAGACCATTCATGATGCACTTCACGCCAGCGGTCCCACAGGGGCAATTCCAGACCAGATTCGCAGTTTTCAGATTCCAGCGCGGCCGACAGTCCGGGGTTTACGGCCAGCTGCTGCTCCACCAGATAGCGAATCCGCACCAAATGCAAGGGGGAGGAACAAAGGCGCAGGCGCTCCCATTGTTTTACCTGCTGGTGTTGGACCAGCGCCTGGATATTGGTGATCGTATCATGAGACCAGGTGTCCGCCAGCAGGGAATCACCACCAAAGCCCGACGCGCGGGCGTAGCGCAGCATCGCGTTAGGAACATGCCGATTGGAAGCCCAATGTCCGCCCAGAAATAAATAGTCGCAACCTGCCAAACAGGGCCGGGCCCGGGCGTAGTCTATCCGATGCCTGGTGCGTTCATCCAGACCGGTTTGATCGTTGGACGGCCCATGAAAGAAAACCACAAATACGCTGGACCCGGGCAAACCAGCCGCAGGGACAGTCGGGGGCCGGATCGACTGCGCGTATTGAGAGTACGCCACCGTGCCGGTCATGTCCAGTCCAGCCAGGCAGAGCCAGAAAATGACCCATCCCCGGCGACGGACTGCCCAAAGCGCGCATTGTCTGGATAATTGCAAAACGAAAATGATGCGGTTAACCGCTGGTCTTGCGATCCAGCCACCGAAACAGAACCTGCCACAGCCAGGTCAAACGCGACAGAGCCAGAGCGGATAAAACAATGTCCAGCCACAGTTGATTTTCGACCTTCTGGATCAGTCCCGTTTGATGCAGGACGCGCAAGCCAGGTAAATAAAAAACCAGCACACCCGCAAGGGCCCACAGCAGCACCAGCACTATCAAGTGCCCCCAAGGTCGCCCCAGATACTTTCCCAGGTAGGGTAATTGGTGCATGGTCTGCGCAACCAGCTGCAAAACCAGCGCGACGATCAGGAATTGTAGCCAGAAGATGCCGATTTTACCCAGTAGAATTTCAGTTGCCGTCACTGTGCCAACCACTCGCTTTGCATATTAGTGCGACCACTCCATCACACAGGCGCTCTCTTTGCCATAATAATTTTTACGCGTATACAGCTCCTGAAATCCGGTTCTGCTGTATAAGCGCCTGGCGGCGGTATTGGCGGAATGGACCTCCAACAGGACGCGTTTAAAAGGAGTCGTATCTTTCAGGAAGCGCAGGCAGGCGTGTAAATGAAGGGCGCCCTGCCCCTGATTCCGGGCCGCCGGCACAACACCAATGCGGTACAATTCCAGCAGCTGATCAGCGCCTTGATAATTCCAGATGGAATAACACTGCCAATCCATGTCACACCCCGGTGTTATACTGTCCTTACCCGTAACTGTTGTCGCGCTGCTATGCAGAGTGCCGCTCGCAGACGAGCAAAAGGCCAGAAATCCGGTTTTGCGAGTTTCCTGGTCGAGTTGCTCCAGCGTCCAGGGCTTGTCAAAGCAAGCCCGCTCCAGCTCCCACAGGATGGTGGCCAGGGGCGGCGATTTTTGCTGGTGGAAAGTCAATAGCAAAGAGTAAATGGCTTATGCAAGAATTCAAACAAAAAAAAGGGTTGCGGTCAGCGAAATGGAGCCCGGCGCCATCCAGAGGGCCAAAGACAACGGCCAGCCGCTCGATTGACCACCGATCCGCAATTGGCCGGCAGCGCAATCTGCCGCCCGGAATACTGGCGGCCCTGCTGGCGATCTTGCTTACGCACTGCGGTATGAGTGGTGATGCGCTGCGCTTTTGGGGCGAATCCAGCCGTTTTCGCCGGGCCGAAAAGCTGAATACCGCCGAAATCGAACAATGGCAGCGTGATCTGGAATTTAATGAAAAACAGGTCCTGGAACTGCACGCCCAAATCCATGAACTGGTGGAAACAACCAGACTCCAGGGCCGGGTCAGCTGGAAAATTGCCCGGGCCTATATGCAGGCCCAGCGCTTTGAAATGGCCAATGCATACATGAACGCGGCCCTCAATCAGAATTTGCCCAAACAACAAGTCAGCGCGATCGACTATGATCAGATCCTGCCCTTTCTGGACCAGGCCCTGCTAAAGCATAGCCCGGAACCCGACTTGATCTTTGACGCCGGTCTGTGCTATGCGAACAGTGCCCGTCAGCGTGGGTGGGAGGAACAGCGCTTCCTGGCCGCAGTACGCCTGTTTCAGGAATTACTGCGCCGCAATCCCGATTCCGGACGGGCCCGGTATCAATTGGGTCTCTTGTATGGGAAGGCCCAAAACCGGTATCGCGACCAGGACAAGGCCCTGGAGTACCTGGACCAGCTGCTCGCGCGTGAAGATACGCATATCCCGGGCCGCTTCGCGCGCGCCAACATTTTGGCAGAACAAGGCCGCCTGGATGCCGCCCGAGCGGAGTATCAGCTGTTCCAAACCAGCCTGCTGAAGATAAAAAAAAAAGGTGT
>JAGRNA010000163.1 GCA_020441005.1 Leptospiraceae bacterium | reverse complement strand
CGCCCGCATTCCAGGCCGAACGTAGATTCCACAACCAGATATCCCATTGCAGCTGTTGCGTATCACTGCTGTCCGGTTCCGGAACACTGGCGACCCGCCTGCCAGGGAAGGGGAATGGCGCCGGGCCGCGTCCGGCATTGCGAATGCTGCGCGTATAGATGGCGTATAACAAATGATCCGCTGTATGCCGGTCAATGGGTTTGAGCAAGCCCTTCAAATCGGACTCGAGTTCTGATCCTTGCTGCTGCGGCTGGCCAGAATCAGCAGCTAAATTCTGCTGCTGCCAGGTTACCAGTTGAGCCAGGTGCTGCCAGGCCGGAGTTATGGTTGCAAGCGCCTGGTCTGGTGTTAGCGTATTTGCTTGCAGACATTGCCAGGCCAATTCAGCGATTTTTTTCCAGCGGCTCTCAGGTGACAAAGCATTGAATTTGCGAAAACTAAAATGATGAAACCCGTCTGGATGGATTGCATCATTTTTTTGGGGAGCAGTCGACATGGCCTCTCTCAGGGCCGGAAATTCCAGAAGCGACGAATTGGCCTGATGAGCAAGATACCTGATAAGGCCAGCAAGGCTAACAACCAGAGCCAGCCAGGTTCGTCCATGCGTTCGGGCGGGTCTTCTCCAATATCCAGTCCCCGATGAGCATTCAAGACGGCATCTTGTTTGCGTTTGAGCGCCGCTTTTTGGGCCTCATTTTCGAGAGCCAGACTGGCAGTCAAAGGATTCAGATAGCCGCTGTCGAAGCTGCCTTTAAGCGCGCTGAAATACAGTTGATCGCTGGCGGGTTGCATCAGGTGCTCTCGATATTGCCATAAATTTTGCACGGCTCGGCTGTAAGAGTCCGCATGGGCCGTAGCAGTCCTATCTGGCTTGAAAAGTAATTCTCTTGCCTGGTTATGAAAATTCTGCTGGAATTGCGCCAGTATTGTGCTGCTGCGGGCTGCTAGCAAAGTAACATCGGGCTGTACGATAACCGGCTGGATTGCTGTAGCATCGATCGATGATCCCAGGCGGCCTGGCCAGGATGTCAGCTGCAAGGAATCGGACTTGCGCTGTAGCACAAATAGAGGCGCTGCCCCGGCTGTGATCCAGTTGTAACGACCTACGTCGTCAACCCATTGCGCTTTGTCGGGCCGATCAGTCAAAACCACAAAGACCGGCAGCGCCGCCGCTGTAGCAGTCCGGGTCTTGTAGCTCGTGGTCAGAGCCGAGGTCAGGGCACGTCCCAGGAAAAAACCGCTTTGATCGTGTTTTTGAATCTGTAACAAGGCTGGTCGGACTTTCTTTTCGGTCAGCGGATGCAAACGATGGCTCATGCATACAACCGAGCTGGTCTGGTTTTGGGACTGTAGCTGATTTTGAAACCGGACCAGCCAGTCTGCGTACTGCTCAAGATTCGCAGTGTGAATCGAGCAATCCACAATCAGATTCCAGTGCAGTAGCAAGTCCGCATTTTTAGTCTGGATACGGTGTGTGCCGGCAGGTTGGCCTTGCATGTGATGGCCTTTTTTGGCCACGAGCCGGACTGTTTTGTCGTCGATCTGCAGCTCAAGCGAACGACGATGGACTAGCTCGAATCCGCTTGTACGAGTCTCGTTTTGAGCGACTGGAAAAATATGCAGTGCGATGGACTCAGGGCTCCGGTAGTACAACAAACCAGGATCGCGGCGGCGTGAAGTAATCTGTCGGTAGACCCACAGGGCCGTTTTTTGTTCGGATAGAATACCGTATTCTTTTTTGCCATTCATCATCAGGTAGTGCTTTCGAATAAAAGCGCCGGGTGGCAGTCTGAAACTGGTGTAGTACTCCCGCTGTCCGAAGAGATCATTCTGGACATCCAGTTCGATTACGCTAATTGAATACTCGCCATCCGGGGCGGGCTCGGTCCGGGAGCGCAATGCCTTCAGGCGCACCCCCTCACGTTGAGGGGGGCGCTGCCAGCCGGTCAAAAAAGAGCTGTTGCGGTTTTTATTCGAGCCCCAAAGTCCGAATTGACGCGGATCATCACTGACAGGCAATCGGTCGCCGAAAAAAATTTGTTCCAGGGTGTCCAGTTTGGAATCGGCAATGGTCAGGTTATCCAGCACTACATTGCGATAAATGGTATCCAGGTAAGGCGTCGCGCTGCGTTCCTTGAATGTGCGTACCCTTTGCAGACTGGATCGCAGCGCAGCCTGATTGATCTGGCCTGAGTCGCGCTCACTAAAATCGGGAGTGTATACATAGTTCAGGGCGGCATGCAATACAGCGCGTTCATAGCGATAGTCGGCGTAGAGCAACCCGGGAACGATCAGAAAGCATAGCATACTGGCTGGCCAAAGCTGCCAGGCGAAATAGCGCTCTTTCAGAAACTGATAATCGTTCCAGATACTGTGCGCATGAAAGAAAAAGGTAAATAGAGGGGCTAGCATCAAAAAACCGATGCCGACAGCCGCTATGGCAATTAAAGATAGCGGCAGCCAGGGTAGAAATACCAGTAAAAAATAAATATTAAAACTGAAACCGGTCCATTTTGCTAACCACACCATTAGACTGATGCGCGGGCTTTTAAACTCGGGTAATAGCAGAATCAACCCATTCAATGCAGCTAGCAAATAAAAGGCCGGATGGCTGAAATTTCCAAAAACAAACGTAAATTCCTTTAACCCGATCAGTTCGCCGTTATTGTTGAACAGCAGTCCCGCCAGAGGGAATAGCAAGAGTGGCCAGATATAAACCAGTATTCGAATTTGGGGTTTGTCCCGCAAATCAAGACCTGCATCCCGCACCAGGACCCAGATACTGCGCAGCAACAGGAAAAAGAAAACCAGAGTTGCGATAATGAGAAGCCAGGGGAACAGGCGGTTGAAAAAAAGGCCCATTTGACCACGCCAGAAAGATGCAGTTGCCATACTGCTGAGATAAATAAATGCCGGAATCAGGAGCGTGAGCAGGAAGGTCCAGATCTTTTCTCTACGGCTTATTTGAGTCGGCGTGAAGAGATGCGTCAGTTGCAATAATGCCAACAGGAGACCAGGGCTGACGAAAGTGGCCGGGTAGATCAGCACATTCGAGCTATCAAACATCCATTCCGGTACGGATCCCAATTCCAGTTTGTCCATGTTATAGAGGAAAAAGAAGGACCAGCTGCCGAAAAATAGTAACAAAAACAAGGGTGTCAGGAGATTCGGCAAGGCTTGCCGTAGCACAACATAAATCAGTAAAACGATTGTAGTTAACAGGACAAGCGCACCGAGCCAGTTGCCAAAAAGCACCAGCAATCGCCGGCTGTCATCACCAAGCAAATGTTTGATGACGTGATAGTCCGAGACAGCCAGGGTAAGCATCAGGGCCTGCGGCAGACAAACGACGAGCAGCACGAGCAAGGGGTGCAGCAGTCTGGTTGGATCTGTATTGAGTTTTATTTTCATGGTATCGAAGCTCCTGCAGCCAGCCGTCGGTTTTGCCGACTGAGGATAGTGAATGCGATTTGACTGGCCAGCATAAAATAGCACAAATACACGGCGCTACCGACAAGCGGGTGCCACTGCCGGTCAGCAGTCAGGCCGTAGAACTCCAGTTGCAGCAGAATGTAGATCCGGGATACAGCCGCCAGGCAGGTGAGCAACCAGGCAAGCAGGGCAACCGGAGCTATGATGAGCGCGAGCCTTGCCAGTCGGGCCCAAAAGCGGGCGTCCGAGCGGACGGCGTAGATTGCGCTCCCGCAGGCCATGGCAATCAGGAGCATACTAAAAAAGCGCAGCCCGCTGCACTGCGGGTGCAACAAGACATGCCAGTCTGGATAATAATAGCCATCGGTCTGCCAAATTGCGCTCTGGCCGGTCAGGAATTGCAAGCACCAGCTTTCAGGTGTGAGCAACCATTTGTACTGCCAGGCCTGGTCGGGCTCGAGGCCATAATTTAGCACTACGGCGATCAGGATGGCGCAGGTTGGGAGAATCGCAAACCAGGCCCAGGTCCATACGAGGCCGGGTTTATTTAACAATGGATCCGTCGCTTGCGTCTGAGCGGACCGGGATACCCTTGTGTTGCAGGACAGTATCGCCATACACGATTTGGCCTCCCTGGACGTGTAAGCCCAGTTTTTCAAAATCTTTTAATCCGGCCTTTTTTTTGGGCTCTACGGGCAGGTCTCCAAAGGAGAGCAGGGTGCCGCTGGCTAGACTGCCTGGATCGATTAAGGCCACCTGGCCGGTCTTTTGATCTGTGGCCGCCAGCAGCATGCCATTGCTTTCAATGCCGCGCAGCCTGGCTGGCTTCAGGTTGGCAAACAGGACCGCCTTGCGGTGTAACAGCTCGCCCGGCTGGTAGTGCTGCCTTAGTCCGGCACAAACAGTTCTTTGGGCCGTATGATCTTGCAGACGCAGGACGTAGAGCGCTTCTGCTTCGGGATGTTCCGTGACCGACAAGATTTCAACAACGACCAGTTCCAGTTTACTGGCCGGGTCGTTAGCCTCTTGACCGGCTTTTTGAGATTTGGCGGCGTCGCCCTCACCTGCGGATGGCTTTTGTCCCCGGTCCGCCGGATTTTCAATCCGCGGAAAGAGCGGTTCACCCGGGGCTAGCGCCTCGCCGCCGGCCAGATAACCCCACTCTAAATGGCTTTGATCGACAACCTCTTTTTGGCCCAGCATCGCAAGCCCCTTGCGCGCCGCCTGGGGGATAACTGCCGAAAGCAGGCATAAGGTCAGGCGCAGGGTTTCCGCGCTGGTATACAGAACCATGGCCAGGTCACGCTGCAGCTCGGATCGACTTGCCTGGTCGGCCGGATCAGCGGACTGGATCTGGCGCGCGATTTGCCAGGGGGCCCTTTTGTCGATGTACTTGTTCGTAGCCCGCACCAGGCTCATGACCTCCTCCAGAGCGACCGAGATGCGTATAGCCCTGATTTCCTGGATGGCTTTTTGGGTGCTTTGTTCGGCCAATTGCAACAAGTTCTCTTCATCGGCGCCCAGGTGGTCGGCTTCCGGTAGCCTACCGTCAAAATGGCTGTGCACAAATTTATTTACCCGATTGATGGCATTGCCCAGGTCGTTCGCCAGATCGGTATTGATCCGGCGCACAAACAACTCATCGCTGAATGAAGCGTCCTGGCCAACAACCATTTCGCGTAGCAGGAAATAACGCACCGTATCAACGCCATGCTCGGCGATGTAATCGAGCGGATTGACCACATTGCCCTCGCTTTTTGACATTTTACTATCTTTAAGCAGCCACCAGCCATGGGCGAGGATATGCCTGGGCAGGGGGCGACCCATACCCAACAGCATGGTGGGCCAATACACCGCATGGGTTGTTAAAATATCTTTACCAATGATGTGATAGTCTGCCGGCCAGGCTGGCTCACCGGCCCAAAGCTCGATCCCCTGAACGCCGGATTCGTAATTCAATAGAGCGTCGAACCAGACATAGGTTACAAATTCATTGTCAAAGGGCAGGGGGATGCCCCATTCCAGGCGGCTTTTGGGACGGCTGATGCACAAATCTTGCAAGGGCTGGCGCAAGAACCCCAGGACTTCATTTTTGCGAAAGGCCGGCAGAATAAAGTCCGGATGTTCCTCAATGTGCCGGATCAACTGCTCCTGGTAGCGGCTCATTTTGAAGAAGTAGTTTTTCTCTTCCAGCCAATCCACAGCGCGACCGCTAATGGGATCCTTGCCGTCAATCAGTTCGTCCGCGCTGAAAAAGCGTTCCTCGCCCACGGAATACCAGCCGGCATACTTTTCGGCGTAGATTTCGCCTTTATCATAGAGCTCTTGCAAAGCGGACTGCACATGCTGTATATGATCAGCATCTGTGGTGCGTATAAAACGATTGTATTCTATCCCCAGCGTTTGCCACATCTCCTTGAAGCGCAGGTGATACTCGTCGACATGCTCCTGGGCGCTGATATTGCGCTTTTGGGCGGCCTGTTGCACTTTTTGCCCATGTTCATCGGTCCCGGTCAGAAACCAGGTTTGATAGCCCAACAGGCGATGAAAGCGACAGATCACATCCGCCAAAAGAGTGGTATAGGCGTGGCCAATGTGCGGTTTGTCATTGGCATAATATATTGGGGTGGTTACGTACAGGCGTTTGGACATGGCGTTGATCGGGCTCGGTTGCAATGAGTCTGCAATTGCAAGTCAGCTTTAACGGACCGCATTGGTTTTCTACCATATTTCAAGCCCTTCCGCCCCGGCAGCATAACGGGTCAAAGTCATGCCCGGATTCCGGCAGCACCGGGCGGCGACGGTCCTTTGCAGCTGCTCGCCGTGAGACGCGTTATGTTTTAGTTGCGTGTGGTCGCTGTTAAATACACGGCCGTGCTGCGGGCCCGCATTTGCTGTGGCAAACCCTCGTCGGCAATATTGCCCCAGCCCTTGCCAAACTCGCGACTAAAGCTGAGACTGACCGATGAGCTGCCGCTGCTGAAAGCAAAACCGAGCGAGTAGCCGTACAAATCCACATGCTCCAGCTCATCGGACTGGTTGGGTTCATAATAATATCCCAGGTTTTGGGTGACGGTCAGACCGCTGGCCGGTGACTGGCTGCGGGTAACGGTATTGTCGAGGATGCTGATCAGGGTGTCTTTCTTGTCGGGCGTATTTGCCAGGTTGGAGTAACCCCCTAAACGGATGGCAAAGGTATCGGTGATAAAATACTCCAGCCCCAGCGCATAATTCGTGGTGGGCCGACGAAACAGGCCTGGCTCGTTTGAATCGCGCAATACGATGATATTCTGAAAGGCGTTATAAAAGCTGCGCACACGGTGCTCCTGATATCCGGATGTGTAAATAAGGTCCGCTGAAACAAGCAGGTAGCGCGAAGCAAACCAGGCAAAGCCGATGCGGCTTTCCCACGTTTGTGGAATTTTGCCGACGGCTGGCGGACCATAAATCCCCTGGCCCAGATTTGTGCTGATCATGGCCGGGCCGGAATCGCTGGCCTCGAGCTCTACCAACAAGGCTTGCAATCCGCCGCCTGGCCGCTGCGTGACGGTCATGTTTCGAAAACGCTCGCGGGCAAATTCACTGGTAATGATATGATGACTGGCGCTCAACCCGATCGCAAAGCGGTCGTCCGGCATATACTGCAGGCCAAGGACGGGCTGAAAACCCATGGTCTGGCGGTGCAAAGTGGAATTGTTGCTATTATAACTGCCGTCCTTGTTTTGAAACAATACGCTGGTAGTGTTCTTTTGCTTGTCGTTAAAATATAGCAGACTAAAACCCAGTGCGAAATTCTCGCCCGACGACCATGCCACGCTGGGGCCACCCAGCAGCAGGGAAGAGTCGTCGGAGTAGTCAATCGAGATCCGGTTGGTATTGGGCTGGTACTGCGGGAACAGGATGCGATCCGCTTGATCAAAGCTTTCGACATACGGATTGATCAGGCTGACGGCGAACATCCAGTCTTCATCCAGGCGCTTGACAGCGCCCAGGAAATTGGGTGTGAATTTATCGTAGGAGCGCTTGTAATCCTGACCGGGACCGAATACGCCTTCGTAAACATATTTTACTTCTTTATAATTGCTGGCCGAAATTGAAATATAACCGTCGTAGGCAAAGGCCAGTCCGGCCGGGTTGTAAAAAGCCCCGGAAGGGTCGTCGGCAATCGCTCCATAGGCGCCGGCCAGGCCCGGCGCGCGCTCGCCATAGAAGTTCTGAATATTATGCGTGCGATCGGCCCAGACAGTTGCGCTGGCAAAAAACAATCCTAGTGCAAGGACTGCCTGGAATGAGCGGAGTAAACGCGGTTGCTGCCGGGCAACAATCCCTGTTTTTTTTCTGTTACCCTGTTCAGGGATGAAGCGTATTTTTTGTTTATGGCCAGGTTTCATTCGATTCTCTTTGTGAATTTGATTTTGATCATGCCACCAGGCAGCGATTTGCTCATGCGCGCCTGATTGATCTTTTTTTGTGACTCGCACCCGATCACCTCAATTCTGTGCCTGTAGCTGTGTTGCGTTGTTTTGCGTCAGAGCAACGTTTTGCATGGCGCCCTGGAAGCGACTTTGATTGCGTCGCCCTCCGCTGAGCTGGTTGTCGCGAATAAAGAGCTGTAATTGCTGGATGCGCTCTGCGGTCGGAGGGTGGGTGTCCTCGAGACCCTGAGCGGCCCGGTTATTTCTTGCTAGTCGGCTGAGGTAGCGCACCTGTCCATGGGGATCATAGCCCAGGCTGCTGGCGAGCAGGGCCCCGGCCTGATCGGATTCAAATTCCATCGCCCGGGAACGGCCCCTGGACAGGAGCTCCGTTTCCAGGCTTTCACTGGCGGTTCGAATCGAGCTATTAATCACAGTGAAGCCGCCGGACAGAAATGTGGCCAGTACATCAATCCAGTGGCTTTGGTCCTGAAACTGGCCGGAGTGGCGCAGGGCAACGTGCGAGATTTCATGCGCCAGTACTCCGGCCAATTCGGACTCATCCTGCATACTGGCTAGCGCTCCTCTGGTGATCAGAATATAACCGCCCGGGCAGGCGTAGGCATTGATGGAATCGTCATCCAGGATCCCGAAATGAAAATCCAGCTCGCTACGAGACGAGTTTTGAGCGATATACTGACCCAGCAGGTTTAGATAGCGGGTGGCCGGCACATCTTGCCAAATCCTGTAGCGTTTGGCCAGGCGCGCAGCGAGCGCCCGGCCCACACTGATCTCCTGGCGCACATCCGCTGCCGTTTTGGAATCCGCTTGTTCGTTTGCCGGGGACTGTGCGGGAGAGCTGGCGCATTGCAAGCTGCAAACCATGCTGCCCAGTAAGACGACTACAAACACCAGCGGGCGACAGACAGCAAAACCGCGCGTCCGGTGACGGAGTCGTCGCATGCATATGTTGCTAGTGGCCCGCATTGATGCGCTCGAATTCTGTCCGTTCCTCATCGCTGAATTGTATGGCTTCCATCCATTCAATGGAAGTGAAATCAAAATCGGCCCGATTGCCGCGCGGTCGCATGGTCTGTGTACTGGCGTAGCCCCTGGCTGCCGCAGTTTGTGAAAAGGTCCCGGCCCGGGCCCGCGCCTTGGCTGCGGTTGAGCGATCGATAGCGGTTCCGAAATTAACGCGCTGGCCGGGTGGAGAGGCGGATACATACAGGCCTGGAACCCAACCGGAATTGCTTGTGCTTTGGACCTTGAGAAACAGCCCCTGCTGGCCTTTGACTCCCAGGCTGCTGCCGACCGGCAGTTTGGGTCCGCCGGCCTGCATCGCGGGGGCGCTAAGCAAACGGGTTGATGGATTTTGCACGTAAACGGTGCGGGCAAGCACCAGGAATAGCGGCGAGGCTGTGATGATCAGGATCACGCCGAGCAACCAGCTGGTCAGGTTGTTTTTCATCGGGCTGTATTTTGTTCTGGCTGGCATTTTTTCAGTACGTGCGGCTCTCTTTGGCAGGTTACTTGTGCTGGCGGATCCAGGCGCCTTGCCATGTTTCATCCGGCTGCTGTATTAGATAAGATTGACAACGTTCCGCCAGCATGTCAACAGCTTTGTCGTTGCCGCCGTTTTGGCGGGCTGCTTGCAAGAACAGCTCCCGGGCCCGGGACCATTCACGATCCAGATACAGGCTCAAAGCCTCCTCGTACAGCGCAATGGCCTGCAGCCTCTGTTCCGAGAGCAATGCGCGCTGCCCGATCAACTCATACACGCGCACCGGTTCCGTCTTGCCCTTGACTACAATGATATCCAGCCAGCGGGTAACCAGATCGGCTGAAAGTCGCTCCCGTACTGCGTCACTGATCAAAATGCTGACCCCATAGTCTTTGGCCGCCGCCTCCAGGCGTGCTGCCAGGTTGACGGTATCACCCATCATGGTGTAAGAGGCCAGCTCGGTCGTGCCCATAAAACCGACCTTGGCCGGACCGCTATTGAGTCCAATGCGAATTTGCATGTTTTGGGCCGCAGCACAATACAGCTGACCAGATTGCCAGCGCTGGCGCAAAAGGTTCAGACCGGCAATCATGTCCAGGGCCGTCCGTGCGGCCGCATCGGCCGAATTCGGCAGTTCCAGTGGCGCGCCAAAGATACCGACCACTGCGTCTCCAATGTACTTGTCGAGGGTGCCCTGATGCTGTTTTAGCACCAGGGTCATGGCGGAGAGATACTCATTCAGGAGGTCGGCCAATTCTGCGGCATTCAACTGTTCGCTGATTGTGGAAAAACCGGCCACATCCGAGAAGAACGCGGTGATGTCCCGCTCGCCGCCCCTTTTCAGGGCCTCCAGGTCCTTGAGGGCCTCCGAGACGATCGTCGGATCAACCATACTACCCAGCACCTTGCGATATTTGCGCTTTTCCCGCCCTTCAACAATGATCTGCCAGCTGACCGTGAAGAGCAAAACCGGCGGTATGCTCATCACGGTGAGGGCCATCGGGGTGATCACGTTCAGCCGAAAACCAATCAAGGCCGCGACGAACCAGACCAAAAACAGGCCCAGGGGGAGTGCTACCGCCAACGCAAAAGAACGACCACGCAGGCTACCCAATGCGCAAATGAGAACGATCAGCAGGGTGACCAGCCAGTCTGCCCACGCCGGTAAACGGATCGGTTGATCCTGCTGCAGCAGGTTCGAGGTCATGGTGGCTTGCATCAATACGCCCGGCAGCTCGCCGTAGGGAGTCATTAACAGGTCGTAAGCCCCCTTGGCTGAAGCGCCAAAGATTACAATCTTGTTGGCGATCAATTCCGGGGCGACCAGCAGCTGGCTAAAATCCTGGATGGCATCAGCCGGATCCGGACTGTTCAACCGCCGAATATCTTCGATGATTTGGGCCACCGGAATCCGCGGAAATGCCAGCGTATCGGCGGCGCTATAATAATGCAGCGGCATCTGATTGCCCGCGATGGACCAATGCAGGATTTGGCGATTACGGGCCTGGATGCTGATTTGATCATCTAGCAACTTGATGGACTGGATGCCATCGTAACGGCTGGCCGCGGCGCCAAGGGCCAGCGAGGGGATGGTAAAGTTTCGGTAACGGCAGAAGGCCGGCATGTGGGTTAATAGACCGGTGCTGGAGGGATGCACGGACACGCAGTGCAAGCCGGGGCTGCTCTCGGCGATTCCCGGGGCGGGCAGATCTAATTGGCGATATTGGCTCCCGCTGTGCGGATCGCTTGCATTTTCCAGTTCCACGCTAAAACGCGGCAAGAGCTGTGCTGCCCGCTCTGTAAGAGGCGGTTGATCGTGCGAGCTAGCGTCATCGTTTCGTTCGCGCGCAAAGACCGCATGCGAAATAATCGGAAAGTCCAGGTTGGCGGCAATCAAATCATCGTCGCGATTGATGCGCTGCCCCTGGGCATTGTATTCGTCGGCGGACGATTCCAAAAACATAATGTCCATGAAGATCGATCGGGCTCCCAGGTCGCTCAGGTGCTTGTATATCGGATAGTACACATCGCGCGGCCATGGCCAGCGACCCAGAACGTTGCTTTGCGCGGCATAGCTGTTCAGGCTGCCATCATCTACATCTACAATGACAAGCTCGGGACTGATCGGGTTACCGGGATTGAAAAAGCGGTAGCGCAGGGCCATCAGGCGCGCCTCCACAAAGGCCCCGGCCGGGCTGTGGATGGACCAGAGTAAAATAATGCTCGGGATGGCCAGGATCAGAATACTGCTGCCCAGTCGGCTGCCGGGAATGAATTTATGGTAGGGGTTTGGCATAAGGCTTGCTACGGCACGTCCAAAGAACCCAGGATACACATCTTGTAATCCGTGCCGCTGAATTACAGCCGATCATCACGATGCCTGGCGGATTCTGTTCGCTCGCGTGTGCTTGATCTCCAGGGCTGCAAATCCGGGGCAACAAATTGATTCTGCCGGACAAACCGCTATGATAATACTCTAGTCCGTCACGGGATTGGTCAGTTGACAATAAAAAAAATCCCTGGCGCCGGTAAATTGTATCGTTTCGCTATCAGCGACGCGATCACCGGCGGGCCTGCTTGATACACAAGCACGGCTTGCCCTGTCAACGCCGATAGAACAGTATTGCCAGGCCGGCCAGGGCCATAAAGAAGCCGGTTGGTATCCAGGCGGCCATGGCCGGTCCGATGACGGCTTGCTTGCCCAGGGTTTCAAATAAGGAAAACGTGGCGTAGTAGATCATCAGAGATATGATGGAGACCAGCAACGAGCGGACCAGGGGACCGCCGCTGCGCAGACTACCCATATTGCCGGCAATCGAACCGATCACAGCCAGCACAATCACCATGAAGGGAAAGGCCAGGCTGTTGTGCAGCCGCAATTCAAAGTTCAGCGTGCTGAATCCGTACTGCCGTCGTTTTTTAATTTCTTCCAGGATCTGAAAGATATTCAGGCTGGCGGGATCCGGATTGGGGTCTTCAAAGAATGCCGGCCCTTCCGGCAGTCGGACCATAGATTCCAGCGCGTTTTCCATCCGCCGTATTCCATTCTGGTTGAAATGAATTGTTTGCACGCCGCGTAAAAGCCACTGACCGGATTCCTTTTGATACCGGGCCTCGCGGGCCTGGTACATTACAATCGGGCGCGCATCCTGGTTAATCTGGATATAATTGAAGCCGCCAATCACAGCCTGCTTTTCGCGATCGTAGTAATAGATGAAATAGTATCCTTCTCGACCGCGCAGGTTGGATTGAAATAGCAAATCCTGTTTCACAGAACTGGCCGTGCCGCGTGTCAGGCGCTGTTCATGCTCTACTGCCATTGCATTGGTGGGCGAAACAACGAAATCGCTCAGCAAAAACAGGATCATAGCGATGACGATGCCGCCCAGCAGTACTGGCGCAATGGCCCGGTAAAAGGAAATGCCCGCCGAGAAAATGGCTACCAGCTCGCGTGATACAGTGAACTGGGCCACGGTAAAGCAAACGCCAAACATGGTGGCGGCCGGCAGAACCATGGCGACCAGCCGAGGGATGCGATACAGGATCGTCAGGTATAAATGGCTTTGCTGCTCGCTGTTTGTGTTGAGTCCCAACAGCGGCTGGATATCAAAAAGCAGCCAGATGAAGGTAAAGGCGATCAGACTAAAGGCGGTGGCCTTCAGAAAATCTGTACCGATGTAAAGGTCAAGCAGGCGCATTGCTTTCCTGGATCGTCGCTTAGGGGCCAGTGGCGAACAAACGGCCGTATTCAAACAGAATATGCTGTTCGGTGCCGCCAAACCATAGCGCGCTGGCAATGGCCATGCCGATGGCGCCGCCCAGGGGCACCAACAGGTTGTCGTCCCACAGGCCCATCAGGCGGATGCTGGAAAAAAATTCCATGATACCGGCCAGGATGGAACCCGAGAGCACGATCACCAGCACGTCGTAATGCCAGCTGCCATCGTTGGCGTATAGATCAAAAAAGGTATGCGGCGCCACCAATCCGTGAAAATACAAAAAGACGATACTGACTAGCAAACCGGCCAGCACAAAGGCCAGCATGCCTTCCAAAGATTTTTGATTCCAGAAGCGTACGCGTCCGATCCGGCTGCCGACATAAGCTGCGACCGGATCGCCGATCATTAAATAGAAGCAACACAGGATTACGACCTCGCGCGAGCAAAACAAAAAGAGCAGCGCGCAAGCAATCAGATAGGGGGTAACTGCATTGAAGCGCCCCTTTTCCTCATCTTTCATCAAGCCGCCAAACAAGCTGAAAAAAAGCTGGTTGAAGGCCGGGCTGGCAAAGCGCAGCAGATCCAGCAGCAGGATAAACAGGGCAGCCAGGGATAGCAGATAAATGCCGATCACCCTGGTGGAATCCGCGTAATTGGTCCAGCCGGCAAAGATGTCCCAGTAAAAACAAAAGGGAATCACCAGGCCGATCATATGAAATAGCTTGCGCGACCAATGAAAGGGGCCCGGCGTGGCTGGCGGTGTAATCTGGATAAGCTGCATATAAATCAACAAATACGCTCAATTGGCAGGACAAACCGTCCCGTCTCGGCGTCAGGATACAGGAATAGAGTCCGCCTGTATGCTACAAGCACTACTTTTCTATAATATGGCCGCATTATGGTGGCGGAAGATGAGTTCTTTCAGACGGCCGGCCAGTAATTGTGGCAGAGCGGTGTAGTTTTCGTTTCCCGCTTGCAGGGATTGGGGAAATACGGCATCCGAAATGGCGCGCGCGCCGATACCGACTCCCAATAATACCAGGCCGCGTTCGGTCAGGGCATCCACAGTGACTTTTAACTGCCCGGTTTCAAAGCTTTCCATGTCTTTTTGCATAGTGACCCGGCCGCGGTAGCCCCGAAAATCGGAAATCATTACCAGGATACGCGTGCGGGCGTCGGGACTGAAGTCGTCTGCCAGTTCGCTCAGCACCTGCGATTCCACCACCGTGTCGCCATGCCAGTCATTGACCATCCCGGCAAACAGGTCTTCCTCAGCCCGCTGATTAAAATCGCGTTCCAGGCTTTTAAACCACTGAATATCGATATTGTCTTTCTTATTGTCCAGATCGGAGTAGCCGCATATCGCGAAGTCGATCTCGTGATTCTTCAGGACGAGGGCACAGGACATGATCGAGACCAGAGTGGCCACAGAATAGTCAAAGTTAAAGATCCGACGACCCTTATTGACGGCGAAAATAATTTCCACCCCCTTCAACTTTTCATCATCCACGCTGATGGTCGTCTTGTCAAAAACGCGTCCGTCGCCGCGACCGCTAAGCCACGACAGGTAGCGACGGGCGTCCACCCGGGAGCCTTCGGCCAGGTAGCGTCGGTTGATGTCCACCTGGGGATCAAGCAATTGTTCGAAGTTGATGACTACCCGGTCAATTTCGCCCTGGAAGATGTCCCGAAATTCCTGCAGGCTAACCCCCATCTGGTATTCCCACAGGGGTTTGCGTTTTTTCAGGAACTCCTTGTACAGCTCTTCCGTGCGATAACCCCAGGCTCCGCCGCCATGACCAGGTTCACCCTGGCCCATATTGCCCTTCGTGTCGGAACCATACCAGGCGTCGGGCCCTTCCTTTGCCTGGCCGCCCGTTTCTGGAGTGTTGATTTCCATGCCTTCCTTCAGGGCCCGACCAATCAGTTTGGGCTTGAATTTGCCGGTGTTAGCGGGCCGCCAGTGTTCTTTTTGATCCCACCAGATGCGCTTATGCTGACGGGAGCCCTTGATCATCTTTTTTTTTTTAGACTGCTCGCGGTATTCAGCGTGCAGTTGCTGCAGGTCAACGCTGCCAAGCAGGCGCTGCAGGGCTTCGATCATTTTTTGACGCTCATCCGGTCGGGCGATTTCATTGATATAGGCCACGCTGACGGATCGCAGCAAACGGGCTTCCAGTTCCAGAGTTGACAGGCCGTCGATATCAGCCGGGATGCTGCCCATAAAACCCTGACAAGCGCGCTTGAGGTTGGTCAGACCGTATTGATAGACCTGCAGTCGTTCCGCGCCGATATCGCGTTTAGCGGCTCGCTCCCGGATGAATAAATGAAAATTGGCCAGAGCCTGGGCTAGCGGATGGTCTTCGGGCAGGTGCAACATGCTGCTAGCGTATTCCAGCAGGCTTTGCTGGTCACGCACCGCATCGATCACGATCGCGCTGAAGCGATTGCGAAAAGCTCGTGATACCGTCGGCGTGCTGCGCTGCTGACGGAAGTATTTCAAGCCAAAGATGCGGCCATCAGGGGGTAATTGCAAGGGATCGGTCACGCCGGATTCGGGCGGCAAGACCAGCGCCCGGGCGTCATCCAGCAGCATATTCAGCTTTTCAATCAGCTCGGGACCGGCGGCTTCCAGGCCTTTCAACAGGATGAAATCCCCGTTTCGAACAGCCCGGGTCAAGGGACCGTCGACCCAGTCGACCAATAGCTCGCGTTTTTCATCATCCTGGGGGATGGGCTTCAGGGCGCCCAGTACATCGCCGGTATGCATGCCGCGCGAGAGGGTTATCACGCTCAGATTTTTGCCGAGCAGAATGGCGAAGAAACGCACCAGATCTTCGGGCTCTACATCGCTATGGCATTCCAGCAGCAGATTTTCCGCGTTTGCAATGCCGCGTGCGATGGCTTCCAGCTGCGGTGTGGTGGCCGGCAACGGGGGCAGGAAACGGAAAGCAGCCTCGACCCTTTCACGGAAAGGTCGCTCGTCATCGCTTTGAATGCAATCCGCAGCACCGGTTGTATCCGTAACCGGTGCGCCTTGTGGCAGGCTTTGCAGGCGTGCGCGTCCAATCGAGATCAGGGCGGCTGTGCTATGGATATGAATCTCGGGGACTGGATTGTCTGCCAGGCCAAAGGGTTGCCAGGTTCCGGTAAAAAGAGCGGCCTCACCGCGCTCGCGCGCCTCGGACCAGATGGCTGCAATGCTTTCATTAAGCGTCTGGTGATCGGTTGGACTGCGGAAAGGCCGGAAGTACACATCCTGTATTTCTGGCAGCACCAGGCCATCTGGATTTGCAAGGCGCTGGAGCAAACGTCCAAGGTTGCGAATATTAAAATGATAGCGTTCGAGGTCGTTTTGGCCCAGCTTGCGGTCCAGAACCAGGCGCTCTACGGCGGCATTGATACGCACCACTGTGGCAATGTCCGTATCGCTCACATCGGGAAAAAGGCCTTTTAGTATGGTAACCAGCTCCGCTGCGGGGTAGGGATCCACGTAGATGGTCGCAAAATACTTCTGTATCTCGCGCGGCAGATTCTTGCGGCCCTCAAAACCCTCGGCTGGATTTTGGGTGGCGACAAAACTGAAACCCGGGGCAGCGGCGGTGTGGGAAGAGTCGCCCTCTAATAACTGCAAGTAGCGATCAGTGAACACCGAGCTGAAGCGCTTGAGAATTTCCGGCGGGCACAGGTTCATTTCATCGGCCACAAAAGTGGCCCCAAAGCGCATGGCATGGGCCAGCGGTCCATCGCTCCAGATAAAATTATGGGAGCGCGGATCAATACGCCAGGCACCGACCAGATCTTCGGGCAGGGTATCTTCATTGAAACTATAACGGATAGTGGGGTGTTGGCGCAGCTGATTGATGTAATATAGCAGGGCGTTTTTGCCGACGCCGGCATCACCAACCAACAGTATATTCTCGTTGGCCAGCAGAGGATAAAGAATTTTTTGCAGGTTGGCCCTTGTGGTGGGGGTCAATATGATATTCGTAGGCGGTATCCAGCCGGGTTGGGAATGGATGATCGGAACGGATACGCCGGCAATATCAACGGTCTGCATCCATCCAGCTTTTCGAGCTTTTGGAATCAGTCAAGGAGTGTAGCAAGGTAACAGCGCCGGGCACAGCAGCGCGCCAATGGGCTTGCGTTCTGGACAATGGCCCGGAATGGGGGCCTTTGGTACTGGATAACACTTGCAAGGAGCCCTGGGTTTGCTCAGATGTGTGCCAGATGAGCACTTTCTATACCCAGTTGCAGTTGTATCTGCGGATGATCAAATTCGCCCATTCGATTTTTGCTCTGCCATTGGCCTTGATTGCCGTTGTTTTGGCCGTGCCGCAAAGCGAACCGGGTTATGGGCAACCAGGCACCTGGCTATTGATTCTGAAAATAGTAATCTGCATGGTGGCGCTGCGCAGCGCCGCTATGGGCTTTAACCGCTTGATTGACGCCCGCTACGATGCCGCGAATCCAAGGACTGCCGTGCGAGAAATTCCGGCCGGTCTGATTCCTCGTGATCGGGCGGCTGCTTTTGTGCTGGTCTCTTTGACGGTATTTATCCTTGTAGCCCTCACCATCAATCGGCTGGCCGCCATCCTCTCGCCCGTGGCGATCATTGCGGTTTTGGGCTACTCCTATACCAAACGCTTTACCTGGCTGTGTCATTTTTTTTTAGGACTGGCGATTGGGCTGGCACCAGGCGCTGCCTGGGTCGCCATCCTGGAGCGCATCGACTGGTTGGCGGCCTATTGGAGCCTCGGTTTGATGTTTTACATCGCCGGATTCGATATCCTGTATTCGTGTCAGGACTGGACCTTCGATCGACGCCAGGGGCTCTTTTCCCTGCCTGCTCGCTTTGGCGTCGGTCCGGCCTTGTGGATTGCCCGCCTTACTCATCTGGTCGCGCTGGTTTTTTTTACCTGGGCTGGCCTGGCGCATTCAGCCGGTTTGGTATTTTTTGGCGGACTTGTATGCGTCGCGCTGCTCTTTGTCTATGAACATTGGCTGGTGCGGCCCGATAAACTGGATCAAATCCCGCTGGCCTTCTTTAATGTGAACGCGATCGTCTCCACGCTGCTGTTCGTCGTTGTAGTTTTGGACGAGCTTTTCCGGATCCCGACGGGATTGTAAATAAGTTTATAAAAAGCGCGCAGTGTGTAACTGGCCAAAAAGTGGCAATTCGGAGCGCTAAAAAAATATTTTTTTTCAAGATTAAAAAAACGGTTTTCAATTGACGTTTTCAGGGAGACATAATCCTTTAACCGCATGTTAACTGCTGAACAGTTTAACAATCTATGCCAGCTGGCCCGATTGGACCCTGCTGACGATAGTTTACAAAATTTACAAAATGATTTTAATCGCATTCTGGATTACGTGGAACAAATCGGGGCAGTGGATGTGAGCCTGGTCGATGACGCTCTGCACCGTGAGGATGCGCATAATGTAATGCGCCCTGATGAGCCGGGCGCGACAACCGGGCCGACGTCCATCGCGCGCTTCGCCCCGGTCTGGGAGTCGGGGCATTTTGTTGTGCCAGCGGTGATTGATGCTGAATAACAAGGCTATGATGGTTTTTGTCTGCGTGTAGGCTATGGCAGTTGATAAAAAAGCAGTCCCCTTGTTCGCATCGGTAGCCGAGTATGCCCGTGATTTGCAGGAAGGGCGTTATACGGCGCTGGCACTGGCTGAGTCCTGTCTCGCGCAAGCGGAGCGGCAAGGTGCGTTAAATGCTATTCTGCACCTTGATGGCGGTTCGATCCTTGCTCAGACGCGGCCATCAGACGAGCGCCGCCGGGCCGGTCAGGGGCGGGGTGTCCTGGATGGTAGTCCGGGGAGT
>JAGRNA010000162.1 GCA_020441005.1 Leptospiraceae bacterium | reverse complement strand
GATTGCAAACAGCGTCGATAGTTCTCGCAGATTTCAGTCGCGATGGCGGCTGGTACGAGTTCATCAATGAAACGGCCCTGTAAACCATCACGCGCTTTGCGCAATAGGCGCGCCTGGGACTCGTTTACATCCTCAATTCGAAAACGCCCATCGGCTTCAGCCTGCACCACAAACACCGAATCCGATGTGTTTTCAAATACCTCTAGCATTTTCCTCGAAAGATGAAAAATATAGCTTTTTTAATTCGACCTGGCTTGCAAGGAAAATGTACACAAGAGTGTCAAAAATACATGTCCAGGGTTTATTGTTGGATTCAAGAAAATTGAATCGTCATATTATCGTTACGTGTACGCCGCCGCTTTGATGTAAACCGAGGGGCAGCTGAAGCCCGTGACGCGGCGGATTACGGACTGATCACAAACGCAGCTGCTCAGGCAATACAAAGAGTCGCAACCAGTCAAAAGAACCGCCAGGCCGAATCTCGGTAATGACCTTTTCCGGCAACTCCAGCGGCTGGATCTGATCCCGGCGTATCCCGGTTTCGATGGCCCCGGACAAAAAATGCAGCTGCTCGGTTTTTGCCGGATCAAACCAGAGCATATAGCGGATTTGATATTTTTTACTGAAGAGCACTTTTTGGGCCACAATCAGGCGCTCATTTGTCACCAGCAATCGGGCTTTGCGGATGACCACGATGGATGGTCCCGCCCCTTTCATTTCTACGCGTACAGACGGCAGTGCAGCCCGTTCTTGTTCCTCGGCATGCATCTGGACAGTGTGTAAATATGTTTGCATGGTTTGACTTCCATAAGCAGTGTTTCTATGCGCCGGAAGACCCGGCATGGCGCTAATCGCAGCCCTGGTTTGGCTGTTGCTACCGGGAATTGCAATTCATTTTACATAAGAAGGGGTTTTGGCTGCCAATTAGCAGCTACGATGGCTTTATGAGACCGTCGTTCGGCTGCGGAAGGCTAGCCAAACCATGATCAGAGCAAGCAATGCCGGCACTCCCTGGATGATTGCGATTTTAAGATGCACGGTCGCCCCGCCGAATACTCCGGCAATGATCACACAAGCAAGGAAGAAAACCAGAGTTTGAAAAGAATGGCGTGCATCTTTTAACAGAAACCCGGCCCACAGTAATCCAGCGGCCAAAAAGCCATTGTACAGGCCCTGATTCATGGCCAGCCTGGCAGACTGCTCGGCGTATTCGGCCGTCATATTAAAAGTTTCCAGGCCTTTGGGGGTGGTCCACAGAAACATTTCCAGAACCAGAAAATACAGGTGTTCCAGGGCAACCAGCACCGTCAATATTTTAGCAGTCACTTGCATCTATGCTACCTCTAGTTTGCTGTTTAGCGGCGTTTATTTAATCATCAAAGTCCCGGGCCTGATTCCAGCTGGCAACGCCGAATGCATACCGGGTCCCGCCTCAGAAGTATGCGCTTCTCCTATCGAATGTCAAGCTCATTTCTGGATTTATTTATTTCAAATGGTTGATTATTTAAATTAATGCAGCTCCGGTCACCAGGAAACAGGACGCCATCGCGGCCGGTCCCGGAATGCTTCTATTCCCACTATGGGATAAAAAGCCGACCGCAGGCAGTCACTCATGCTTGTAGCAGTCCTACCGGGCCATGTCGTTGACCTGGCAGGTTCATCGCACCGTCGAAAGCCCGGACTGGCCGCTTACTTTGACAGGCAAAAAAAGCCCGGCAGTGCCGGGCATGATTCTGACTTTGCCTGTATGCCTAGTTTACCTTGATTTCGATTTGCTTGCGCTGCTCCTCGGCGCGCAGCGGCAGGGTCACTTCCAGCATTCCATGCGCCAATTCCGCCTTGATTGCGTCGATAGCAAACTTGCTGTCATCTATATTCAGCCAGCGCTCGAACCGCTCATGACGCCTAAAATCGCGGTGCACCAGCTCGAAGCCCTCTTTCGTAAAGCTGCCGTATGCGCCGGCGATTTTCAGGTAGCCATCCTCTACCTTCACTTTCAGGCCATCCTTGCTCGCGCCCGGCAGTGGCATAAGCAAACGATACTCCTGATCATTTTTTTCGAGCTGTAGGCTGGGAAAATGCTTGTCCTCCTGCTTGCGAGGACGCTGGTCGGCCCAGTCTTCAAAAAAGCTGTTTACCAGACCAGGTATATTGTGTTTTACGATCGCTCCCATTGGTTGTTCCTCCTCATTGACTGGCAATGAATTTGTGATTTGGTATTTGGTTTGCAGAATGCGTGCCAAACCAGAAGGGCCTGCATTGCCCCGAGAGGGGCGGCCTGAATCATCAAGCGTGTCTTTTTGGCAGCCGGGCTGACAGTCATAAGGCGCTGGTGCGCCGCACACTACTGCCCGTTTTTTACACAGTTGTCATCTATTTGTAACGGAAGACGGGTTACAGTGGCTGCGTCGAACGTTTCGGCAAATTGATTTGCGACCGGAGTAATGCCGGTCGGTTATACAAACAGGCGGCTTTCAAGTCAATGCAAGAGCATGGCAACGAAGCTGCTAACAGGAAAATAGAGGAAAATGAAAATCAAACTCCACTTAGGGATAATCCTTCTTTCAGTCAGCTTGCTGACTGCCGCACAGTGCGGTAAAAAAACTCAAATTCTGGTCGACGGTTCCAGCACAGTCTATCCCGTCACCGAAGCTGTTGCCGAGGAATTTCGCAATGTTGATAGCTCGGTCAACGTAACAGTAGGCATCTCCGGAACCGGCGGTGGTTTCAAGAAATTTTGCCATAACGAGACTGATATTTCTGATGCATCGCGTCCAATTAAAAGCGGCGAACAGGAAAAATGCAGTGCTAATGGCGTGGAATACCTCGAGATTCCGGTCGCCTATGACGGTCTGGCGGTATTGACCCATAAATCCAATGACTGGGCCCAGGAGCTGACTGTTGCGCAATTAAAGCAAATCTTTCAGGCCGAATCACCAGCTCAAACCTGGAAAGAACTGAACGCCGCCTGGCCGGATGAAAAAATTCGCATTTACGCCCCGGGTCAGGATTCAGGTACATTTGACTATTTCTCGGAAACCATTCTGGGTAAAGAATCCAAAATGCGCAATGATGCGACCTTTAGCGAAGACGACAACATGCTGGTGACTGGCATCGCTGGTGACAAGTTTGCCATCGGTTTTTTTGGTCTGGCGTACTACGAAGAAAACAAGGAAAAACTGAGCCTGGTGAAGGTTGTGAATCCGGCAAGCGGCCAGGCGGTCGAACCGAATCTGGAAACGGTCAAAAGCGGCCAATACGCGCCTCTATCGCGGCCGATCTTCATTTACATTTCGAAAAAAGCGGCCCAGCGCGCAGAAGTGCGCAGTTTTGTCGATTTTTATCTGGAAAAGGTAGGCGTCCTGGTAAAGGACGTTGGTTATATTCCGCTGGATCAGAACATTTACACAAAGAATGCAGCTGAATTCAAGAAATTTAACTAACACAGGCGGAACCAGATTATGAGAAAAATAATACTATTCGCCCTGATTCTGGGTTTTGTCAGTACTCCCCTTTTTGCTTATAAAACCAAATGGGAAGATAAAAACTACGATAATGCCCCGGCGGAATTCAAACTGGATGGAGTAATTTTCTCCGGGTATGAATTTACCGATTACCAAAGCAATGGCGCTCCGGATTCAAGCGGCCCTTCCTCCGAGAAGACCGGTTTTAAAGTGGGCCGAGCGTATCTGAATTTTCGCGGCAAGGTTACTGATGGCAACTTCAAGGGATGGGGCTTTCGCATCACAACCGATTTGGCTCCCGCTGGTGTGCAGGGCGACGGTTGCGCGACAGCGCCCTGTGCTGAAGACAACGATTACAATGTATTCGTAAAATACGCCCTGGTAACCATTCCGACTCCGGTTGACGGACTCAGCTTTATTCTGGGACAGCAGCATGTCCCCGGTGTAGATGGAAAGGCGGGAGTTTCTTTGCAGGAATTCTGGGATCACCGTTATGTTGAAAAGACAGCAACAGAATACCTGGGAATGAGCAGCTCCACCGACCGCGGCTTGGCGATGGTTTATAACAACCCCTTCTTTGGCTTGCACCTGCTCCTGGGCAATGGAGAAGGCTATCATCACAACAATGCGGAAGGCGTATCCTCCGGAATTACCAGCTTGTCGACCCTGGCCAAAGGCAGCTCGGATGCAAGCAAGTCCTATGGACTGGATCTCTACGGCATGCCGTCCGTTACGCCCACCGGTGATCAGGAAGACATCGTGTTTTCCATCGGTTTCCCGTTCCGTTTGCAGAACATCTGGGGGATCGAATCCGACACGGAAATGAAGACAACCCAGGTGGATATTACATCGACTTCTCCCACCTACACCCAGTACGTCGGCGATGCTCGCTCCAAGCGTGATTACAGTTACGGTGTGGAAGGTAATCTGGCAATCAAGCAGGGCGATTTTGAATTTGGCATCGGTGGCGGATCGATCATTATGGTGGATAAACGCACAAATGCCTACAAGGTCGACCAAAGCTTTACCCCGGCTGTCAATCTGAATCCAGCCACGGCAGATAAATTTGACGACTATGTATACCTGGATCAGGACCAAAAAGGTTTTGCCAATTACATTCAACTGAGCGTGAAATACATGGATGTGGAGGTCTTCGGCCGTTACATCATCGCTACTTCGCGCACTTCACTAGGCACCAAAATGGGCACTTCTTCCAGTAAAAGCTGGGAGCAGCAAATGCTGGAAAAAGATGCCAGCAATGGAACGCTGGGTGATTTGGGCTATCTGGATGCGGTTTCGGCCTATGACAACGGTAAGGCAAAAACCCGGATCTACACACTGGGTATCGAATATCATCTGACCAAAACCTTCAGAGTAGCAGCCGGCATCACCGAATACTGGGGCGACAATCCGAGTACTGGCAAGCATTTCAAAAAAAATCCGCTTAGCCGTATTACGAACTCCAGCGGTACCACCCTGGACAGCCAACTGGAAAGCAGCGCAACTGCAAAGCAATTGATTACCGGCAACTCGAGCGGCAGTTTCGAGTCTGATGATTTGATCGGCAATCGGGATCGACAGACCCAAACATATATTCGCACAATGTTTGCCTTCTAAAACAAAGCAAGCTTTTGATCACGGTCAGAACAGGCCGTTTCTCTCAAAAAGGCACCGGCTACAGCGGGTGCCTTTTTTTATGGCGCCGGGAAACGGCCATCCTCGCTTCAACCGCGATCATCTGCCTGCGCACGAATTGCCAGGCTGTGCCCTTTTGAATCCCGACCTATTTAGCAGCCGCAAAAGATTACCTGAAAGACCCTCAAGCATGGACCCGTTTTTCCGATTCTGTAGATATGCAGACTCTCAGGACAAACTTGGCAGCATTACTACTTGCAGGTGGCCTATTGCATCCGGACATTGCAAGGGCCCAGACCACTGCGAACGCAAATGCAGATACTAGTCCGGTGCAGTTACAGTTTAAACTGGCACCCAAAGAGATCCTGACAGTCGACAAATACCAGGACATCCGTATCGGTCAAAACCAGGCGCTATATCAAAGTCGCGAAGAAAAAAACCGAATCGTGCTCAAGGTAACTGCGGCAGACAGAGACGGTTCCCGTTTACAGGGCCAGTTTTTAACCTACAGCCGCACGCCGAGCAAGACCGGAGCATTTCAGTTAAATCAGCGTTTTTTCACCGATTTTATCATCCAGCCTAACGGTCATTATGTGGTCAGCAACCAGTACGTGATGCCCAATTTGCGCAGCATGCCCACCTTTCCGAACAAGGCCGTGCAGAAGGGCGATACATGGCAGGCGCCGGCCACTGAACTGGTCAACATTGGCAATCAGAAAATCGTGATACCAGTCATGGCCGAGTACCACTACGCCGGAATCCAGGAGCTGAAACTGCCCAATCAACCGGCGCGTCCATTGCACCGCATTGAATATAAGTACACGCTCAATCATGCAATAAACGATCGTGACGCCCTGGTTCAGAAAATTAGCGGTTTTACCATGTGCGTGCTATGGTTTGATGCCGCGGCCGGAATTCCGGTGTATGATACCAGCAGACTGGTTTATGATTTTGCCATCGCCGACGGTCAGCACCAGGAGTACCTGTTTCGCATTGAATCCTGGTATAACAAAGTGAAACAAATCGAGGAAGAGGAAAAAAAAGCCATCATCGCCGATATAGCCAGGGATCTGGATAAACCGCAGGAGCTGCAGGTCCGCGAACACAAGGACGGAATTGTGCTCGAACTGGGCGACATTCTGTTTGATCACAACAAGGCCACACTCAATAATAGCGCTGCTGTCCAGCTTGAGCAAGTCGCTTCCATTCTCAAAAAATACCCGGATCGAGAAATTCGAATTCTGGGACACACAGACAGCACTGGTAGCCCGGCTTACAACCAGGTCTTGTCCACCGCACGCGCCAAAACAGTCCTGCAAAGCTTGCAGAATCAACATAGCATCAACGGGCAGCGCATGTCCTTTCAAGGTTATGGAGAAAAACAACCGGTCGCCGATAATGACAACGCAGCAGGGCGGGCGCGCAATCGACGCGTGGAAGTCCTGATCGTGACCGATTGATATCGATTGCTGTGTAGACAAGTCGCCCATCGGCAGGCTGCGACTTGTACACAGCAGCCCAGAGCAAACATGACCGAAATCGGCACCGCCAGCGATGTCAGTTCGATTTCCAGCCCCAAAGGTTGGTTCCATTTGACAACCAGGCCTTGCAGGCAAGCGAACTTGCAATTGGATCGGCTGAGAGGCTGTCCCGAAACAGCCTCTTGCAACACAGGAGGTGTTGCCACCTGCGAAATTTCTATCGAAATTGAGCAAGGTGTGAGCAATTTGGGAGCTTTGCTTTCAAATTGCGTTCTACGTCCCAAATACCATGGATGGTTTTGGGACGACTTCTGAATAGATCCGTATATCAATGCTGCAACCGTTGACCGGTATCATGAGCGCTAGTCCCGGCGGCTATTCCAGATTCAGGCGCAAGGTGTATTGCAACTCTACTGTACGCAAATAGTCATCGCCGTCAATCTGCGGCAAAAGCACAAGATTGCCTAATAAATGAATTTGAAACAGCTCAGTCGGGTCCAAAATATTTTCCAGACCGTAAGGAAAAATATCAACACCCCCAAACTCGGGATGCATCTCCCGATACCCAAGGCGTATCGCCAACTGTTGATTTGCTGCAAACAACCAGCGCAATCCCAGATGCGCTTGTTGACCGCGCATAATTAAATTGCCTTCCAACAACAAACCGTTGTACTTCGGTATCTGAAAATTGTACAGACTCGCATCGCCCTCGTCCATGCTATAGGTGCCGCTGAG
>JAGRNA010000161.1 GCA_020441005.1 Leptospiraceae bacterium | reverse complement strand
TAGTCCAACTGCTCGGCCCGAAAGCCGCGTTTTTCAAACCAGCGCTTGTACATGCGCAACAGCATATCAGCCCAATCCTGGCTTTCGGTACCGCCCGCCCCGGAACTGATGGTGATAATGGCGTCGCAGGCATCATCACGGCCACTGAGCGCATCGGCCATCAAGAGCGCTTCAAACTTATCCTGCATGACCTGCAGATCCTGCTCAAGGCTGTCGAGAGCGCTTTTTTCATCGTCGAACTCTTCAAGGCTCAATTCCATCAGGTCTGGAAAATCCTGCACTTCCGAGCGCAAACGGGTCCATGGTTCCAGCTTGCGCTCCAGACTGGATTTACGTTGCGATTTCTCGCGGGCCAGGTTCTGATCATCCCAAAAGTCGGCTGCCTCCATGTCAACGGTCAAATCCCCCAACTCCGCCAGCTCGCCCTCGACATTACGCGAACGCCAGCGCTGATCCAGTTCGGCAGCCAAAGACCGGGCCGCCTTTAAAAGCTCGGCTTTATTTTTATACACAGCCATAATTTCAGACAAAATACGCCAAGAGGCCATTGTTTCAACTACATTACGAAGCAAAGCAAGGCAGCGTGTACGGTCACACTAGTCCGCCCAGGGCAAACAGATCCAGGGCCAAGACCGAAAATATTTACTTGCGAAACTTGTCCGGACCTATAGCCTGCGAACAAAAAGTGGCCCGGGCCACGTTGGCGGTGTACATGCAAGGTAAAGAGGGAGTCCTGGTTTTCAATCCCAGGAGCGGTAAAGGCAAGGCTACGGTGCGAGCGCGCGACTTCGCTGATCATTGGAAGATGGCCACCGGTAATGAGCTGCGCCTGCGAGCCACACGTTCCCTGGCGGATATCCGCATAGCAGCACGGGAGCGGGAATCGGAACAGGAAATTCAGATTTTCATGGGCGGAGACGGCACCCTCTCGGAATCCCTGCAGGGGCTCGCCGAAGCAAATGATTTCCAGCCGCTACAGCGCGCCGTAGCCTTTTTACCCGGTGGAACCGGCAATAGTTTTTTGCGCGATTTTGGAATCACCAGTTACGAGGAAGCTCGTGATGCGGCCCTGAGTGCGATTCGGGATTCCAGTCAGATAGCGATTGATAGCGCGCTGATCGAATACGACAGTGTGAACGCTGACAAGCCGACAGAAAAGGGCCCGATCCGCAAACGAATAATGTTTAATATCTGGGGCGTGGGCCTGGTGTCGGATATTACCGCCAAAGCCATCCGTATGCGGCACATTGGCGATGCGAATTACACTGTAGCAGCGTTGCAGTGTATGAGCACCCACAAAATGTATCGTAACAAATTTAAAGTAAATGATCGCGGCTTTGAAGAGCTGGACTATAACTTTATCAGTATATCCAATTCGCAATACACTGGTGGATCGATGCACATCGCACCGACTGTACGTATCAATGACGGTCAGCTCTATATGCTGCGATCAGCGATAGAATCCCGCTTTAATTTACTGCGCCAATTCCCGAAGGTATTCAAAGGTGCGATTGCCGGCATTCCCCGCATCTATACGGAGATGATTCAAAGCTTTGCGATGGAGACTCATCGACCGGTGTTGATGAATGTGGATGGCGAACTGGAAGAGGGCTGGAATCCGCGGCTGCATATGATTCCCGCCTGGTTTCAGCTGTACATGCCGACCGATCGAGTGGCAGACTAAACCATGCAGCTCAATGGTAATCTGCGCAAGTTGAAAAGCGAGCCTGGCGCGCCGATTCGCTATCAGTTACCAGTGGGTCCGGAACTGGTTGATTTGAATGAACGCCTGGGTCAGACGATCAGCATGCGCTTCACCGGGAGTATCCACTGCATCGCTTGCGGACGTAAAACGAAAAAGTCCTTTCAACAGGGATTTTGCTTTCCTTGTTTTCAAAAATCACCGGAGGCATCGGAATGCATTATTCGGCCCGAACTGTGCGAGGGGCATCGAGGCCAGGGCCGCGATCCGGATTGGGAAAAAGCGAATCATGCGCAAGCGCATGTGGTCTACCTGGCCAGCGTAGATGCGATCAAGGTCGGCGTGACCCGCAGCAGCCAGGTGCCAACACGCTGGATCGATCAAGGCGCTGAATTTGCCTTGATCATTGCCAGAACTCCCCATCGGCAGCTAGCTGGCCAAATCGAAGTGGCCCTAAAGGGTCTTTATAAAGATAAAACCAACTGGCAGAGCATGCTCAAAAATAAAGTGCTGCCGGATCAACCGAATCTAAAAGCTGAGCTGCCCGCTATCAAGGCTTATTTAAGTCAATATGGTCCGGATCTGGTGCAGTATATCAAGGACCGCCAAAAGCAGCACCACCTGATCTATCCAGTAGACAATTATCCGCTGAAAGTGAAAAGCCTGGGTTTTGACAAGCAGGAGCTGATTGAAGGAACCCTGCTTGGCATCCGCGGTCAATATCTGCTGCTCGATCAGGATCGTGTTTTGAATATTCGCAAGCATGCCGGCTATGAGATCGAGTTGACTATCTAGCAAGCATGTCGGGCATGCCGGCCCTTAGGTTGCCCGCTCTACTCACAGGTATCGCCGCGAACAGACAGACAGACCCGATGATCCGGACGGATCTATTCCCCCGGTTTATGTGAGGGCGGGTGGTACGGTGGTGGGTTCCAAATAGCCGCGTGAAGGCGCGATTCGGAGTCGGCCTGGCGACTGCCAGCGGCATTGGCAAACTGCTTATCATATAAGTGGTATTTTGTCAAGCAATTTATTTTTGTAAATTTTTTCAAAAATGCAGGATCTTGTCCCACCCCCATGTTATGCTATACTGGGGGGCGATTACACCTGGCAAGCCGGCGATTGGGCGGTCGAGCCTGGTTACATGCGCCAGGGACCGAGGTGTCTACGAGCGCAGCCCGGGCGCGCGAGTTAGCCGGAGGGCCCGACCCCATCGGGGTGGCGCCCAAACCTTAAAACTCGGTCCGCAGATAAAAACTGAGTCCTTCGGCTTGTCTCGTGACCATGCCCTCAAAGCCAAATTTGAAATACGGGAAATCAAATTCGAGGGCCGGTTTCAGATAGATTGCATAGCGGCTTACATTTTGTTCCGCACTGACCAGCGCCCCCAGGGTCGCATTCGGAGTGGCGCCCAAAAGTGCAAAGGGATTGCCATTGGTCAAGTATGCGTTGCCGGCCCTTAGATAGGCAAGGCTCAGGTGTCCCTCGTTCCAGGCCGCGCCCGCACCAAGCGTCGTATTGATAAAGCCCAGCCACTGCAGTCCGCCCGCAATCTCAATGGGCACGCTGGCAATCTTGACGTTGTAGTTAGCGAGTCCGAAGCTACTCCAGGTGATTTGGCTGCCGTTTGCCGCAGTCAGGCTCAGATCGCTGGTGGCTTGTATAATTTCGAGGCGGGACACGCTGCGGTAAAGCCCGATACCCGCCGACACATCCAGGGTCCTGATCCCGCCCCAGGCGAATGCGTTGCCACCATCCAGCCAGCGATAGCGCACGAAGAATCCGTTTGTACCCAGGTCCATTTTTTTGCTGTCGCTAAATTTCAGGCCCTTGACCAGATCAAACTTGACATGGGTATCCAGCGCGGCTGATGGATTGTTGATCAGACTTTGCTGATCGAGGTAAAAGGCCCGGCCGGCATCGATCTCGGGATCGCTACCGTCTGTGAATGTTTGGTGCAAATAATAGAGGTACACATCAAAGCGTTGCAGCGCATTCCATTTATCGGATGAGGCATTAGCAACTGTTGCCCGGTCGGACCAGTTGACCAGCCGGCCCAGATTTGCTCCGCCAAAAAACTTGGGGCTGGCGCCGTAGCCGGCGCTGTCAATACCGGTGAAGCTGCCCAGGGAAGAAAAGATGGTCATGTTTCTTTTTTCTTCATAGCCCAGCGCCAGATCGGCTCCCAGGGTAACTGTTTCCTGTAGACTGACGCTGCCTTGCGGTATGCCGAGCAGATTCGCGGCTACGGTCGCTTTGGCCATGTCGCTGGCCAATACATCCGCGTATTGAAACTTGATACTGGCCAGAAAGGAATTCAGCTCACCGGTGCTGACTGGTAGCTGGCTGCAACCACTACCGTTGCAAAAGGCCTGGGCTTGCAGGCCGCACAGCGGCCAGGCCACTAGCGCCGCCAGCTGCCAGAGTATGATGATTCCCGCTTTTTTCATCCAATTTCACCTATTTGAAGTAGCAAAAGTATGTGCCGTCATTGTAGGCCGTAGTAAAGCCCTGACCGGTGCAGGCGCTGGCAGTGTTCGAACCGGCTAGAAAGGTAATATCGTAGCCGGTGAACAGAACACCAACCAGATCAGCGCATTCGGACTGCGCCAGATTATAGCAGCACAGGTCAAAGCCGCTGATTTCACCGCGGTTATCCACATAGCAAGCCCCGGTTTGGCTGTTTGAAACCGGTGTTGTCCCCGGATAGCTATTATCGCTTTCGGTGGTAGTCGTGCCATTACGATAGGCTTGCTCCAGGTTTTTCCAGCGCTCAAGAAGCGTCAGACCCTTGAGCAGCTGTTGGGCATCCTGAATCGGTTTTAGTATTTTCAACAGCTCCTGGACCTCGTTATCATTCTCGCCGCTGAGTTCGTCCTTGACGGTACAAGCCTGCCAGGCCAGGCAGCTGCAAAGCAGCGCCATTACCAGGTGCAAGCCACGATGTGTGTTGCTGTTTTTCATCCCGGGTCCGGATTTTAAGCGCGACATTTCCGTTGTCAATAACCAAATTTTTTTTCTATAAGCCGTAGGCGGACCAGGGTGCGCGGTTTTTTGATCGCTGCTTAAAATCCGCTTGTTAGCAGCCATTCCCGTCACTCGGAACTCTGTGGTGCCATAGCCGGACCATGCGATTGAGAACCATCGGCTTCAGGGCTCCGACCCGGACTGCACTTGCAGGGCTTGAAAGGCCGTAGGGCTGCATCCCGGACTCTGGCAGTAAAAAAGCCTTTACCAGGCAGATTTCCCTGGAAAACTATATATTGGGACGGTCTGCCCTCCTGTCCGACCCATGAAGCAGCATAAATATTATCTGGTTTGGCAACGCTACCGCAAGCTGTGGCGGCTCTATTGGCTACCATGGTCAATCATCGCTTTGGGAATCATTTTGCGGCTTGATCAATACCTTTTCAACCGCTCCCTGTGGCTCGATGAGGCCTTTTTTGCGGTCAATATTGTCGACCGCTCATTTTTGGAGCTACTAAAGGCGCCGCTGGAATATACCAGTTACGCCCGGCCACCCGGTTTTATGTTGCTCGCTAAATTGTCCGTTCTGCTATTTGGCAATAGCGAGTTTAGTCTGCGGCTGGTGCCCTTTTTATGCGGATTATCGTCATTGATCCTGTTCAGGCGCCTGGCGAGGGCCTATATTTCAAAACCGGCAGTGTCTCTGGCCCTGTTTTTCTTTGCGATATCAGATGCATTGATTTTCTATGCCACGGAGTTCAAGCAATATTCCAGCGATGTGCTTGTTGTGATCACCCTGGGTTTATTGGCTGCGCGGTATCAAAATAAGCCCCTGACGAGCCGCCGACTGATTACGCTTGCCATGGGTGGTATGCTGGCGATCTGGTTTTCCTTCACTTCTGTTTTCATTTTGGCCGGCATTGGACTCGTCCTGGCCACGCCCTTTTTAATTAGAAAGCAATGGGGACCGGTGTTCAAACTGGGCACTGTTTTTTTGTTTTGGCTGGGCCATTTTGCTGTGCTCTACCATTATTTTATTCATGTTTCCACACCGGTGGATCGCTGGATGCACCAATTCTGGGTGGTGGAAAACGCCTTTGGGCCGCCAAACATCTCGCTGGAAACCGGCCTGTGGTTCTACAACCGGTTTTTGCAGATCCTGGCAAACCCTGGCGGTCTGGGCAGCATCCGCTTAGCCGGCCTGGTGGGCCTGCAACTAGCCAGCCTGGGAGTGATCATTGGTTGCATCGCCTTATTGATCGAACGCAAGCCGACCCTGATATTGGTAAGCTTACCGGCTGGATTGGCGCTTGGCGCTGCTGGCTTGCATTTATACCCTTTCAGCGGCCGAATGCTGTTGTTTCTGACACCAATGTTGTATCTTGTTTTAGCGGAAGGTATTAGCAAAATTCAAATCAACCTGCCCCTTTCTGCTGCTTCCAGGCAGTGCTGCCAGGCAGTGCTTCCAGGCAGTGCTTCCAGGCAGTGCTTCCAGGCAGTGCTTCCAAAGATTATTCTGATTTCCTTCTTTGTGTTTTTTCCGGTGTCCAGGGCTATCTGGCATTGGTTCCATCCGCGCGTAATGCAGGAAATCAAACCGGTGCTGGCTTATGTGGACCAGAGACGTCAAAGGAACGATATCGTTTACCTGTACTACTGGGCCGAACCGGCTTTTCGGTATTATGCGCCTGCATACGGCTTTCATTTTGCCGATTGCCGCAGTATCAATCCCGTGCCCGCGAATGCTTACATCAAAGAGGTGGATTACTACCGACAAAAAAGACCAATGCAGCCCGCAGCAGTGGAGACAACCCGATGCATTTTGGGTATTGCTGAAACCTGGCAGCAGGCCCGGCCAGACCTGGAACTACTGCAGGGGCACGGTCGGATTTGGTTTGTGTTTGCGCATATCAACGAGCCGGAGCAACAATTATTTTTACATGATCTGAATGCCAGGGGTACGCAATTGGACCACTACGAGCAGCCCGGAGCTGCGGCGTATTTGTATCATTTGCCGGACTCGTGATGGCAAGCTTTCGTAAAAGTCGCTATTCCTAGAGTGTCATAAACCGGATTGTCAATTTGGATTGGCCTTAAAGAATCTAAGCGACTGCAACTGACCACATTCAAACTTAGAAAAATTATTTGGTTCTATAAACAAGCGTTTTATTTGATGGGAATCAATAGCCTACTATCTTGTTTATAAGGGCACCCCCCAAAAATCTATTCCTTTTGCCGCAAAACGGCTAATATATGCAATTTAGTGTCGATTATAGGCATTTTAAGGGTACCCTTGAGCTTTAACGTATTGCAAGCAAAACTTACGATCTACCCAAGAGAATATTCCCGAAATATCACGGAATCATTTCCAATGAAAAGATTTCATAACCTTCATGAACTGCACCGGTGCAGGAGGATTTCGCCCAACAATATCCATCTCTGCGCCAAGTGCACCAATTAGCTTTTTTTTCTTCGCAATAGGATCGACATTCGTCCATGGTTTTATTGTTCGCAGGCGCCGACAAATCATAGCCTTTGCAATTAACTCCCATCTTCCAAAGACTTGTTGAACTAATACCGGTACCCTCCATTCTGCGATTTGCACAACCACTTTTCGCCCAACACATACCGTCTTCTTCCCGCCATGTGCAATAAGCAGCATTCTTGGCAGCACAAAACTTTTGACAATTCCCCAAATCAGTCGAATTTTGCACACCACCTGGAAGGTCCTCACCTGGACAATTAATATATTTTTGCCAAAGCGGCTTTGTGTATATCGCTGGCCATTGTTCACCTTGTTCTTGCACAGGAACGCATCTACTTTTAGGCCAACAAACGCCATCTTCTCTCCAAGTGCAATAACCTGCATTCAACCCTACGCAAAGATCAAGACATGCACTTTGATTAACACCCCATTGTCCAGGAGTTATGTCATTACCAGGGCAGTTTAACATGTGTTGCCAAGCATACGGCAACCCTTGATTGGGCACTGCTTTCAACAAGGTGATCGTTGAAATTTCCGGACCCTCAGTTACAGGTACCGGACATCCACTTTTAGCCCAACAGGTATTATCACTTGACCGCCAAGTACAATGATTAGCATCAATACTTTTACAACTTAAAAGACATGCATCGCGCGTTTGATTTGACCATATACCAATATCTGCTCCCGGACAATTCCATCCTTGTACCCATAGACTTCTAGAGTATATCGCATAGCTGGAGAATAAACCGTCAGTTTCAATTGTTTGATTACAGCCACCTTTGGCCCAGCAATGCCCATCTTCGCGCCAAGTACAGTAGGGGGCATTTTTCCCTTCACAGAATGACGAGCATTGGCTTTGATTAGTACCCACTTTTTGCGCCCAGTCATTGCCGGGACAATTCAAAGTATGCTGCCAAGCATTTGTATTTCGCCCTAAAGCAAGAGACACATTGCGTGCCAGGGTGTAAACAATGCCAGTAGGTTCCCATTGCTTTTCCGAACAGCCACTCTTTGCAAAACAATTGCCATCCAATTGCCGATATGTACAAACTTGCGCCCCCAAGGTCTTACAGTAGTGTACGCACTCTTCATGATTGGGAAATGTTGCAGATAATAAATCATGACCAACACAGTTTAAACTCCCATGCCAAGCTGGTGCACCAGAGTTCTGAAAAAGGTCTTTTGTGGAGTAGCCCCGATTTATGTAGTTGTATGGCGTTGTTGATGTAATAAAGAAGTATGTATCATTATTCGGCGCACTCAAGTCGAATACGCCCGAGCCATGCCAATACAAATATTTTTCATCGGACAGCGCATCCGTTTCTTGCAGCCTTACAGCAGTGTAAATCCCTTCTGATTCATGAGTCTCTATATCGCAACTCGATTTAGGCCAGCACCGATTATCCGTTCGCCAAGTGCATATTGCGGCCTTGTATTGAAACTCACAAAAATACAGGCATTCGTCTTGTTCTAATCCTGGTAAACCATCAGCGCCACTTATATCCGCACCAGGGCAGTTCACCCCCTGCTTCCATGCTGTAAAAGGTCGTTTCCCCGTATACTGAATGTAACCAGACCATTCATGAGTTGGGCTGATATCGGTATTCATATCAGCCGAATAAAAGGAACTAGGCTCAATAGCTTTCGCTATAAAAGAAGAATATGTGTTTTCTACCTCTGCATAGGTGCCTATCAATTTCTTATGCGCAGGATCATATGCAAGTCCCGGTGTTCCAACATGTCCTCTTGCAAGATTTCTTCGGGAACTCCAAATCTTACCGTCTACAGATCTCATCAAATCAATACGATTCTGGCCACCATATATTGATTCGAATATCATGTAATAGTAGTTTTCATCCTTAACAACTACTGGCATACCATCCCTATAACCATTCCAATTGCAATTAGACACATTCACTCGTTCAGACCAGTTAACACCATTATATTCTGATTGCGAGATATACTGGCCGCAACCATGATTGTTTTCATCTGGACGATCATCCGCCCACACGACCTGCAAAGTACCGTCCGCCGCAGCGAATGGGAACGGCTCCCAAAGAGAGTTTACATTGTTAGCACCATCAGCCGGGCGCGAAACACTTATTATTGTGGAGTGAGCGCCTGGATTACCATCCAAATCTGTAAAACCACTAACGCCTGAATTACTTTGGACAATAAGGTTTACATCACTAATCATTCCGTTGCCGATATTGATATGCTTATTCCAAACAACGTAGAAAATTCCATTTATAAGTTTAATTTTTGCATTATCCAAACGCGTAGGAACATCAGCGCTTGAGACGTGATCGATAGCCATAATATAATTCCACTCAGCGATATTATCTGGATCTACGCTTTGAAGCAGTGCAATCTCCAATGCACCTTCACTTTGAATAGAATTTTCAGGAATTTGCCAAGAACTAATAGCCAAGACCATCAAGAATCGACCGTCCAGCCCTTGCTCCATGTAAGAGTTCCAGCCACCATTAATCACACTCGTCCCTGTTCCATTATGAATAATAAGACTATTTTGCACCCCCCCGTAAACATTTGTAATATGCGGTACATAATATATTATCATTGCTACAATTGGAGAATCATTAGAATCAGAATAAATCTTGAAAGCATTGCCTGTAGCTCCTTCGGGTGATATACGCAGCTCAAAATGCAGTGTTCTTCCAGCATAAACCAATGTCCCACGAAAGGAATCAAATGGTAATGACAATGAAAACCAACCATTGTTGTTTGTAACAGCAGAGTATATGTCTGCGCCATTATTAGCAGATGCATCATTTACAGAATTAGAGCCTGCCCAACTAGGGACGCTTGAATTAACAGCCTTAACAGCAGGAGTTTTTTTAGCAGAAGATCTTTTGAAAAGAACCAATTGGTTTATTATAGTCTTACCTGTTTCATCAATTAATTGGCCTGAGATTTCGGCCATTGCATCGGTTGAGTGTAATTTTGGTTGCTCATAACTTGCAGGGCTGACAATAGACAATGAAGCCAATGCTTGCATCAAGCCATCAGACATACTCTTTGTTTTAGTGCACCCAAATAGAATTAGGATAATAAATACAAGAGTAAAAATGCGCCTGATGCTTGATTTGTTCCTTGCATAGGTGATTGAGAATTTGTTGATTTTGCGATTTTCTATGTACAACGTGTTTTTTTGTAACATAAATAAGCCCATTAAAGCATTCTTCCTTGGAACCAACCCGCTCTTTTGAATCACTAAAGGCAGCATCTTCATTAAGGTTTAGATTGTATTATATTTCTTTTTTGCGGTCAATGATTATTTAGTCTGTAATATAAATTTTTCGCCCCAGTTCATTATACCTCGTTGACTGCCATATTCCTCGATTGCGGCGACCTGCAGCGGGGCGCGTATATCGAATACCTCGCGTAAATACATGATCGCCGCCAGCCAGGTTTGGGCGGCCGTATTGCTTTCATGGTGGTCGAGCGCAATGGACGGATTGAAGTCGTTGGCTGCCAGAAAATCCCTGAAATTACAGCAATGCGCATTGCCGTCAAATTGCAGGATTTCCTGGATTAAATTACGGCGAAAGGTTTCTTTGATCATATTCGCGCTGACCTTTTCACCGGTTATCTCACTGACCCGCTCAGCGCTTTCGCGTATACTGTAGCCTTGCACAAAGTCGATCAGGGCGTAGAGGTATTTCCTTTTTTTTATGCCAAAATGATGCTTGTTGAGCACCATGATCCCATCAGCATTGCGCTGCGGAAATTGCATTTAAACCAGGTGCTCCTCAAGACACAGAACATCGCGGGCGCTCAGGATGCGCTCTTTACCGGCATCGTGGATCAACACCAGATACTCGTTAGCATTTTTGACCCCACCCTCGAAGTAGCACAGGCCGGCCTGGATGTAATTGCGTTGCAGAAATTGATAAGCGGCTGTGGTCGGCTGATCATCAAAGTCTTCATAGAAGAAGACCCGATGATCACGGGCATGTTGCAGCAGTTCCGTCGGCGGTTCCAGCCGATCCCGACCATCGCGCTCCACAAAACTAGCCGTCTCGGGCCGGCGGATATAGATTGTATACTCGATGCCCATTTGCAGCAGCTGATTGCGTTGCTGATCTTTTTCTGCTTCACTGCCCGGCGCGTGCAGCAGGCGCCATTCCGGGTGATCCTGAAACAACCGCCGGCCAAAAAAGAGACCGATAGTGACTGTAATAATGAAAATCAAAGGCGAGCTGGCAGCGATCATCACAATTTTGCTTTGCAAGGGAAAAAACAATGTGATCGGCCCGCCAGCCAATAGGGCCAGACCGATCCCGACGGTAAAGAGCTGGAGCTGGTTCTTGCGCAGTCTGGACAGGTAATTGCGGGACTTTTGCACCAGCAAGGTAGCGGCTATCAGCAAGTACGTGACCAGGCCCCCAAACTGGATCATCATCACCGGCCCGGGAATGCGTTGAATGCGACCATCCACCAGCTCCATGCGTATTCCAAATACAGCCATAGCGGCAAGCACCAGACCGCCGACGATGACCCACCGGTCCAGACGACGCACATCCGTATAGCAGGGCGGAAAATCCAGGATAAATTTTACAAAAAATGTTAAAATCAGAAAGGCGCTCGCCCCGGCGACCACCGAGCTGCCTTTAATCCAGAACAAAGGCGCGACCCGGTTTTCTATCAGCGCATTATGCTCTAAAAAATATTCAAGGAATAGTGACAGAGCCCACAAGCCGGAGAAAAGACTCACCAGGGTCACGTTAAGGCCGATTTGACCCCGGACTTTAAGAAACAGAAAGACTGCAAATCCGAACATGGCTAATGCCGAGAAGAACGGCAATTGCAGCCATTCGTAGCTCATGCGGCTGCCTGCTTGCCAGACCGGCCATCACTCAGAAGGGTGCCAAAAAAGACAACATCATCATTAAATCGGGGCATAAGCCCAAAACCTGTCTGGCGGGGACTCTGTTTACAAGTAAAAAATTGCCGGTCAGGGCCGAAAAGGCAAAAATCCCCCAATCAGGGGGTTTTTCATTATTTGCCGCCCCATGGTCTTTTTTTACTTGTTCCCTGGTCTGTGGCCTGCTATGCAAGTCGGGCATGCTGGCCGGCTGCATTGCTGAAACGGCGCCAGGGGTCATTCTTTGCTGCCACCGGAGCACGAAATGGCCCGCGAATTTATCAAAGATAACTCCGTTTGGAAAATGGTTTATAAAAGGAATACAAGCGTTATTGCAATGAACCTGGCACTACTATTATGGCAATCGATCAAGGGATGCACAAGCCGGGGTCTTTTAGCAAGTGCCCTTGCACTCCTGGCACCGGCTTGCGTCGCCGATTTACCGCCCAACTCGATTGGTCAAAACGCGCTTTTGGCGCTTCTACTCGCTAATAAATGCCCGACCCTGGATTATGAAATCTCGGCCCCGCGCTTTGGCAGTATCAATACGCCGGTTCAAATCAGCGTGCCGTCAGATAAAAGCGGCTCGTTCACTCAAACCGAGGGTGATACGGTCACCATCCTGGGCCAGACGGCAAGCGCGCTAACTTTCCAGGTCCATCAGGTACCGGCCGCAACGCTGGCTTTTCAGTTCACAGAGAGCAGCAAGGCCACGAACTGTGGCAGCCTGGCCGCGCGTATTACCATCCTGGAGTCAACCGCCAATCCCACCTACGTGGATGCCAACTACACAGGCGGCTCATCCGACGGCAGCCTTGAGCGGCCTTATACCGATGTGGCCGCCGCCTACAGCGCAGCCCCGGGGGCTGTGTACATGGCCAGCGGTAACTATCCGATCACCGCCACATTGACTTTACAAGCCGGCAAGAGTATCTATGGCGGCTTTACCAGCAGCTTCGAGCGCGTCAATGATCGCAGTCTAACTGTGATTGATGATACGCGGGTGGGGATTGCCAGTGCCTATACAATCGATTCCGGTAGCGGTGACAGCAATACCCGCTTTGACGGACTGACTGTAAATGGAGCCACTAACAGCAATCTGGCTGCAGCTCTATTTTGCAACAGCGGCGCTCCGGTATTCAATAACCTGGCAGCTGCTCCACGGACGAATATGGCTGTGACCGGCAGTATTTATGGCGCCTCCTTTGGTAACAGTTGTAATGCAACCCTGCAAAACAGTCGCTTGCAGGCACCGCCGAATACCAGTGCCTGGTGCGCAGGATTGAATCTAAACAGTGCCAATGCCACGATCAAAAACAATCAGTTGTTGGGCAACAGCTGCGGTCGACCGGCCGGGATTTTGATTCTCGCAAATGGTGTTACCCTCAGCCAATACAATTACATTCATGCCACGGGAAGCAACACGGCTTATACCTATGGCATTCACCTGGCAAGCGTATCGGGGGTTATGGTTGCAAACCAGTGGATTTCGGCCGGCAGTGGCGGCACGGGTGCCGCCCGGGGCATCTTTTTGGAAAACACAGGTGCCATCACAATTACGGATAACATCATCTACGGTGGCAGCAGTGCCAATGTTACCGGCATTTCTCTGAACGCGGCTGCCGGTCTGGCAACCATTCGACGCAACACAATCATCGGCGGCGATCAAAACGGCAATGGCGCCTCAAGCACATCTGTCATGGGTGTGTACCTTGGATCGGCTCAAAATCACATCATCACCAATAATGTTATTGTTTTGCAGAGTGCGGCAACATCTTCAATCGGAGTGGCCTTCGATTTTGCCGGTGTGACCAGTCCAGTCATTGTGAATAACACAATTATCAGCAAAAGCTCACCAAGTGGTGTGAATAGCATAAATCTGCGTAACGATGCCACACCGATCATTGCCAATAACATCATAGCCAGTGAGTCTAGCATTGGATATCATATCGCTGAATTACACGTCGGAACGGATCCGTCAATTCTCGAAAATAATCTTCTATTTAATTATCCCCAGGGGCTCTATTACGATCAGGGCGTTGGATTTCATACCACAGCAGCGGCCGTCAACGCCATGGGCGACATCCCGACCAACTCGGGCAACATGACCACTACACCAGTTAACGGCATCGATCTGAAAACCATTTTTGTAGATCCCGATCATCTCGATTTTCGTTTGCAAAGCGGATCGCCCTGGGCCACGGCCGGCAAGAACGTGTACGGCAATGCGACCTATGGCAGTATTACGACGAATCGCAGCGGCGAAGCCCGTCCTTCAGGCGGTAGCTGGAGCGTGGGGGCGTATTGATGTCAGCCAAACTCCCTGTGACCTCGGTGCTCTCGGTGGTGAATACTTACATTGAATTCGCCTGGGATTGTAAAGCTGCCATAGAAAACAGATCCCCTTTTATGTACCACCGAGATCACGAAGAGCACAGAGTGGGGCCGGATACGTTGACGAGCAAGATTATTGGTGCGGCCATTCAGGTTCACAAGGCATTGGGTCCGGGCCTGCTGGAATCGACCTATGAACAGTGCCTGGCCCAAATACTGACTTACCTGAGATTGGCAGGGATCAAAACAGGTTTGTTGATTAATTTCAATGTCAGACTTCTGAAAAATGGTATCAGGAGATTTGTGATATGACCAAACTCTCTGTGACCTCGGTGGTGAATACTTGCATTGAATTCGCCTGGAATCGCAAGGCTGCCATAAAAAGCAGATCCCATTGTATGTACCACCGAGGACACAAAGAGCACGGAGTAGAAATAGAATCAAGGAAAAAAGCGGTAAATTTCTTTACGATGGAGTACGGTTCGAATGATTAACTTGTCCCCACTCATTTCAAAGCCGACCCGATACACACCAAAGCGGGCTTTAAAGAAATTTGGATACCCTTTCATCTTTTCAATCTTGCCAGTTGCGGCAATCGTTTCGCACTGTGAAAGCCGGGTGAAGACAAATTCCTCAATTTGGCGGCGCGGATTTGGCGGGAGTTTGGCAAGCTGTTTCAGGAACTTTTTACTGAAAAATAACTCCATTTCAGGATTTCAGTTTTTCATAGTGGCTTTTTGCATCTTGCAAATCAAGCAATTCATCATCGTTGTCTGTTTGCATCAAGGAATACAGGGCAAAGTTTTCCAGCGTATCCTCAATCTTGTTAAAAGTCTCAATGTCCAGTTGAACCGCGATGCGTTCATCTTTTTCATTTACGATATATTGTCTGGCCAGTTCCATTTATTCCCTACCATGCCTGGTATAGGATATTTCAATCCTGCCAAAAGTCAATCTTTACTGTCCCCCGTTTCTTCGTGGACCAAGGTTGGCAGCATCACTTACCGTAGCACATATTACGACAGCATCACCAGCAACCGTAGCGGGTCTGCGCGTCCGAGCGCCGGCGGCTGGAGCGTGGGGGCCTATTAAGTGTCTGCCAAACCCTCTGTGACCTCGGTGCCCTCTGTGGTGAATACTTACATTGAATTCGCCTGGGATTGTAAAGCTGCCATAGAAAACAGATCCCCTTTTATGTACCACCGAGATCACGAAGAGTACGGAGAGATTGCATGGCAAACAGCGCTTCGTCGACTCCTGAAACCTTTGCTGCTGATTGCTGCCGCATGCACCATTGCCCTCTCCGTCTCCTGTTACGGCACCGATGCCAACCCGACAAGTCACATGCGTTTGGCTCTGGTTGATCACTGGCAGATCAGTATGGACAGAGCAAACTGGCAGCCAACGAGGACCGAGCCCTGGGAATTTGTGCATCCGGAGCTCAGCAAAAATGATGGCATCGGCTGGTATCGATTGGAGTTTAGCATACCGGCAGCAATCAAAAAGCGTATTCAGGCTGGAGCAGTGAGCGCACTGTTTATTCCTTGTATCGATGATGCCGATGTGAGTTGGCTGAACGGAGTCGAAATTGGCCGCACCGGCCGCTTTGATCGCTGTCACCCCGCAGCCGATGTGCGCTCGGCTGCCCGTGAGAACCGCGTCTATCCCCTGCCGCCCCACTTGATACTGGAAGGTGCCAATACACTCGAAATCGAGGTGTGTGACATGGCCGGGCTAGGCGGATTTTGCTATGCCCAAACGCCGCTAATCATGAGCCTGTCAGAGGCCCATGCCCGGGAAAGACAAAACCGAATTCGTAACGATTTACCGCATAGCCTGGGTCTGTTCGCCGCTCTGGCGCTGGCCATGCTCTTCGGCCTGCGATTCGTGGGCCGCTGGCGCAAGCTGCCGACACAGCATCGATTCAAGCTCACCCTGCAGGCTCTGGGCCGCTTTATGATCCAGCCACTGATTGTTTTCAGACCTCCGGGTCCGATCTTGTCTGCAATAGATGTCGCAGCGCAGCATGCCATCCAGTACCTTATCGCTAGTGTGATTGCATTGGGAACCGCTTTGTTTCTCCTAACCCAGATTACCTGGAAGTACTTCATCGACTCCGAGTTCTTTTGGTACAGCGCACCAACCATTGGCTTTGCGGTCAGCCTGATACTGATTCTGATGCTATTTCACTCCGATTCCTTCGGGGCCAGCATTCATGTACAGGGACGTGCCGGCCTGGCCTGGCGACGCCTGCTAGCCGCCTTGACCCATCCCTGGTTGCTCATGCCATTCCTGGGATGGATGCTCTATCTACTGACGCAATACGAACCGGGCGCAGTCTGGAATGTATTTCAAACGGTCCTCTATCTGTGGACGGCTTTAATCGTTATGCTAGTGATACTTAGCAGCCTGATGCTACTCTCCAACATTCGTCGAACTCCCGAGTCAGCCCAGGATACCCAAAAAAATGGAAACTGGTCCGGGAAGGAATGGGGCGCCTGGTTAGCCTGGCCGGTCTGGCACTGGCGGCCATCATCTGGGTGATCAAATGGGACGATCTGTTCCCTTTCAGTTTCTTAATGGCCGCTTTTTTTCTGCTACTCTGGTTATGGCAGGTGGTGCACTTCCCGGAAAAAGTGACCGCCAGGCCTCCCTGGGGCCAGGGTCATACGGAAGAAGCTTTTTGCCGTCTGGTGCGTCGCCGTTGGACGGACCTGGGCAACCCGCGCTGGCAGCGCATTTGCTTTCACGCCTGGCTTGCTACCCCGCGCAACAAACTGGCTCCCAGCCTGGATCTAAAACCGCGCGTGGTGAATACCTATGTCTACGAAATCAACCAAATAGTTTTGGCAAACTTTAGCGAGCGCAGCTACGATCTTTTGGGCCAGTACCTGCGCCAGGAATTCGGCCAGCCGGACTAGCAGCGGCCGACCGCCTGCTCGATTCTGCCCGGGAACCTGGATGGCGCCCGTCCCACGACGCAGAATTCTGATTCAAAGAAGTGTCAGGGGATTTGCTGGACATGGCATATTCAAATCTTAATGTGTGTGTCAGAATCCTGCTGGTCAAAGCGGGGCCCGGGGGCGCAGCCCCCTGTTACAAAAGCTGTTGAATGCGATCAAAATCCGAGTCATTGGCAAGCAAAGCAGCCTCGTATGCTTGAGCCACACTGAAAATCAGTATGTCTGTCGCAGGCACAGTGAGACCCTTGCTGCGACAGGAGCGCGCAATCTGATTGGCCAGTTCGAAAACCTGAGTGGTGCAACTGAGGGTGGGGATTGTGTTTTCGATGTCTTTCAGCATCGCCAGTTCGGCTTTACCGCGGGCTCCATTCCACAGTTCAAGCATGATCATTTCGCTGGTACGCGCCTCTCCGGATTCTAATGCAGAAGCCACCTGCTTTCGGATTTGCTGATTGCCTTTCTTGCGCAGAGCTTCAATCCAGGCCGATGTGTCAATTAAGGTAATCATAACTTACAGCGCAATTGATCCAGCTCTTTTTTTGAGATAAAACCGTCAAATTGCCCCAGGCTTGCGGCCAACTTAGCCATTTTTCTGCGGCTAACATACTCCTGCATGGCTACAAGCACTGCTTCCCTTTTTGTGCTCGCCTGGCTATATGTTTGCACCTCTTGCATAATTTCGTCAGGAATATCTATGCTGGTTTTCATTCATATAAAATGCCTCTTGTAGTATTATTGTCAAGAATATTCTGGCATCGGATTTGCGGGACAAGCTCCGTTTTGCCTCCATCATCGAGCAATCCCAAAACGGTTCTGGTCTGGGCAATGGATCCTGGTAACTGCCGGGCTAGAGCTTGCAGCATGTATGCCGTGCGAAATCCAGGGCCCTCCTTCGTTTTGTCCCCTGCATCCAGGGCTAGTTGGAGCAACTGCTGCCTGTGCTGGCTGGTAGTTCGGGCAGGTCGAACAGCGATACAGTGCAAGCCGGCTACAAACGGAACACTTCTCATACTACGGTTCAGCGCATAGAGCCGGCTTGCAAGTATTCAAACCCTGACATCCATAGTTGAACCCTGCCGACCCAGCGAGGTCCCGGACGCAGTGCCATTGACAGTTCATTTCTCATACTACGGTTCAGCGCACGGCATCCGGGCTGCAAGTCTTCAAACCTTGACGGCAACAGCAGAACCTTGCCGCCCCAGAGGGGGCCCGGGGCGCAGAGCCAGTTGATAGATCATTTCTCATGGTATGGTTTAGCGCACGGCATCCGGGTTGTAAGTATCCAAACCTTGATGCCCATAGTTGATCGTGGCAGACCTGGCGGGGGCCCGGGGGCGCAGCCCCCGCAACACTCATTTTCTAATTGACGCGATCGAATCGCAACCAAAGATAAGAGGCATGTCAGGGCTTGATGCAAAGCCGGAGTCTGCATTCGAGCAGTCGAGTTCTGCCTGCTTTCCATGCAATCGTGACCTTTTTTTTGAAAATTACAAAAGCATTGTTTGGGATTTGAATGTAGATGCCGCAACAGCCTGCGCTATTTTGAGCGGTCAAATGCAGGGCGATACCTGGCTCAACCGTGAATTTATTCTGGCTCGGATGCTTGCTCACCTTGACTGGTATACCCTGATTCAAATCATTCCCATTGAGCACTGGCCGTCTCTCTTGACGCCGCCTGTCCTGGGTCGGCTAAGGGCACCGCTAAGAATCAAGTATGAACGCTTACAGAGATTTTTACGAGGCGAGACTGTATCCCCTTCAGGATGGGATCCTGAAAATCGTAAGCGCATCCAGCAGTCCTTTTTTTCTCACTGGCGGCACGGCGCTTAGTCGTGCCCACTACCAGCATCGCTAATCGGACGACCTGGACTTCTTTTTAAATCAGGATCCGGATTTTGATTTGCATAGCGCCGCATTGTTGCGAAGTATTCAGGCGGCAGCGCAATCTCTACAAATTGAAATCCCGACCGCATCAATTCTGAAACAACCGGATTATTGCACTTTTCAGATTCTGCATACACCAAGTGCGACGCAACTAAAGGTGGACCTGGTCAATGATATTGCCTATCGGGTAGGGAAACCGACAAGCAATCCAGTCCTGGGGCAGGTGGATTGTTGGGAGAAAATTTTGACCAATAAACTGGGAGCGCTTTTTCGATTCGAGGCCAAAGACTATGCAAACATTTGGGCCATCAGCAAGCACCAACATTTTGAATGGATGGACATGTTTCATCATGCCCGGCGCAAGGACGCCGGTCTGGATCCGGTGATTATTGCGGAACTGTTGCGCGATATTCCTGTGCCGCGCTTGTCCGAAATCAAGTGGATGAACAAGCCGGACCTTAATCAGGTCCAGGCAGACCTTGCCCGGATAGCCACGGATGTTTTGCGCGGTTCACCCAATCACCTTGCCTAGTTAGTGCGGGGTCCCGGCCGCAGTGCCTATTGATAGATTTTTTTGGCATGGCTTTTCGCACCAGAGGGAGCCCGAAAGCAGTGCCATTGACAGTTCATTTCTCCTGATACGGCTCAGCGCACAGCCGCCGGGTGACAAGTATTCAAACCTTGACACCCCATAGTTGAACCTTGCCGCCCCAGAGGGGGCCCGGGGGCGCAGCCCCCGAAAGCTATCAATTTTCTATCAGTCTGATTTTTTTTACCAAACTGATAAGCTGTCAGTTTACAAGCTCTTCAAGCATGATACAATACAATCTCCAAAATAATGAAGCAAGAGAAATCCAACGATATGAAAATAATCAGTTATAAAATTTTTGCCATACCCGACCTGGTCTTACTAAGCGCACTTTCCAGCTGTATGACCTGGCCCCTGGAAACCAACAAAGGACTTACAAATCCGAGCCAACTCAAAGGGAAAAAAATTCTGGCCCTGGCATTCATTGAGGATGTGTCCAACTCCGGCAATGCGTCCTGCCTGGCCGGGGGCAACACCATGTTGACATTCATGACACTCGGCATCAATCCCTTGCCGGCCGATTATACCGCCTTGTCCGCACCGCCACTATGGGACACTGATGAACCGATTACAGACCTGGCTGATCCAATGTTAACCAAAGAACTGAATCTAACCCTGGGTAATGATGCCAGCCAGAGCTTTTCCCATGATAATATCGAATCGAATTGGCATTCTTTCCTAAAACGGCTAGGTTACTACAATCGTATCGCAATTGGGCAGAGTAATTACAATAATTTAACCACATCTCAGTTGGCAGACCAGGTTAAATTACTCGGATATGATTATGTTTATGTGATGCGGATTCGCTACTACGGTTCTGTTAGCAAAACAACTGCCCAATCCGGCGACACTAAAACCATTACAACTCTCACCGGTGTAATACCGACATCTAGTCGTTTTTTGATGGACGTGCACAATAAAAAGATAGTTTTGCAAAAAGAAAGACTGGGGGAGGAGTATTTTTGGGGCTTTCTATTTACCAATGGCTGGTTAAACGAGAATGGGAAATGGCCCGGCCCTATTGACGAAGATGGCGTTTCATGGGATGGCTTTAATTATGCCAAAGAATATGGCATGAAAACAATCGAAGCCACAGCGGGCAAATATGCCAAATACATTCTGGTTGATGATGGTCTCATGTAATGAAGAATACAATTACTCATATTACTATTTGGTTTACGTTGGTCGCGCTTATTGGGAATTGTCAAAGTCTGCAAGAAGCCACACGCAAGGGTGATTTGGATGCAATCCGGTCCTTTGTTAGTAGCGGGGCCGACCTGAATGCCACAGATGATAACGGCAAAACAGCTCTGCTCTACGCGGCGATAGAAGGCAATACTGAGGCGGCCACAATTTTGCTCCAGGCAGGAGCCGATCCGAATGTAGCTGATAAATCACGTTTTACGGCACTGCATTACGCCGCCCGTAATGATTTTCCGAAAGTTGTAAGCCTTCTATTACTGCATAAGGCTAATATCAAATTAAAGGCTAATGTCAGTGGCGATACCGGCACTGATTGGACGGCTTTAATTCTCGCGGCCCGAAATAAAAATTCTGAATGCTTGCAATTGTTACTAAATGCTGGAGCAGAAGTTAATGCCGCCAGCTCAAGTGGGTGGACGGCCTTGCATTTTGCTGCTCGTGAAGACGATTTGGAATCTGCAAAACGGTTAATTGCCAATGGAGCCCGTTTGAATGACGCAGAAGAAGATGGTTTTACACCACTTTTGATCGCCAGCCACAATGGACTCGAAGCGATGTCCAGCCTGTTGATTGATAAAGGCGCCAGCGTTACGCAAGCGTCCATGGGAGGCGTCACCCCATTGCATAATACTGCAAAGAAGAATACTTTGCACATCGCTGAAAGACTGATCCAAAAAGGAGCCAATGTCAATGCGCAAACCAAAAGTGAACAGAACACACCTCTGCACTATGCCGCCAAATATAATAGTTTCGAGGTAGCAGCACTGCTAGTCAAAAAGTCCAGGGTCAATGTACAAAATGCTGCGGGCCACACTCCGCTGCTCCTGGCTGCCGCCAATAATGCGGACAGAGTGGTGCTGCTATTAGCAGACAATCATGTAGATGTGAATGCTGTACATCGAATCAAATCTAAAAAAAACAATGATTTTTCAGAATTTACGCCTCTCCAAGCAGCAGCAGCGAATTGCAGCACCAACAGCGTACGCGCTTTGTTAAGCAAAGGGGCCGAAAAAAACTTTCAAACCAGCGATGGTCTCACTGCTTTCAAGATCGCAGTATTTGCCGCCCGTGAAAATTCTAATTGTTTACATACAGCTGATCTGCTGAGAGGGCGCTAAAATAAGACCTGTGACCAATAAAATGTATATGATCACAAAAGTGAATTATGCTCTGTGAACTTTGCGTCTCCTGATTATAACAATGGGCACAAAATCCATAAGCACAATGCCGGATCTAAAAGGAATGTATGCATGCAGCAGACTAGACTCTCAAGCAAAACTATAACATGGAAACGCACCCTGGATTTACAAAGAGCAGCTGTAATCATGTTTTTACTCTCAGCAACGCTACTGCCGGCCTCCCCGACCGATGAGTTCCTGTTTGCGGTCAAGACCTCCAATCTGGCTAAAGTCAAATCGACTTTGGCCAATGGTGCCAACGTCAATGCCCGAGACAGTCGCAATAATGCTACCGCAGTTATGTATTTGGCATTGCTTGAGAAGGAAGTCATCTTTCGAGAGGTTCTGCAATACAAGCCGGACTTGAACCTGAGAACTGAAAAAGGCGACACGGCCCTCAATTTGGCTGTGCGTAACAAGAAGCATGTATCGATTCAGTTGTTGCTTGAGGCGGGAGCTCTGGTTGATAGCGCCAATAATGATTTGATCACTCCCTTGATCGAAGCGGCTGCATTGGGTGATCTAGAATCGGTCAAACTGCTGCTGGTGCATCAGGCCAACATCAACGCCCAAAGTAAAGATGGCTACACAGCCCTGGCTTTTGCTGCCGGCAAGGCTCATCCGCAGGTGGCCAGCTTGCTGCTCCAGCACGGTGCGGCTGTAGACAGTCGGGATCAGACCGGATTTACTCCCTTGCTGCAGGCGGCTGCGGATGCGGATTTACGCACTGTGCAAGTGCTGGTTGCCGCCAAGGCTGATGTGAATGCGCAATCCAGAAACGGTATTACTGCCTTGATGGCGGCGGCCAACAGGGGCGACAAGGAAATCGTTCGCTTTCTTTTGGATAATGGGGCTGACCCAGAGCTCAAGACCAGCATCGGTAAAACAGCTTTGCACTTTGCGGAAAGCAAAAGAAACCTGGAGATTGTCACGCTGCTGGATCCGGATCTCGCCCGCGCCCATGAACTTCCGGCGACCGAAGCGCTTTTAGTCGCCCGGTTGGTGGACAATGACGATATACCGGATCCTGGCATTGTTTGTTCGTTTCAAAACCTGGACACGCAAGCAGTGTTTTCCGGAACGACCGATTCCGCCGGCGAGTTGCGCCTGGTCTTAAAGAAGGCGGCCAAATATCAGGTTGCGTGTAACAAATTTGGAAACTCGGTCGTATTCGACGAAAAACTGGCTTTAATCGCCACGGATCAACCGCTTCGATTCCAGCTGGGCCTCAAAATTATTTACAACACGGTCTATCAAAAAACGTACACGCTCAAGAATGTTTATTTCGATTACAATCAGTTTTCACTGCGCAAGCAATCCATGCCGGCTTTGGTAGAGCTGCACAAAACGATGCTCGCCAACCCGGACATGCTGATCGAAATCGCCGGTCATACCGATTCACGCGGCGCGAAAGATCACAATCAAAAGCTTTCACGATTGCGCGCAGACAGTGTGCGTAACTTTTTAATAGAAAAAGGCATCAAGCCGCAGCGGATCATTGCCAAGGGTTACGGCGCTAGCCAGCCGATTGCCAGCAATGATACCAAAATCGGACAGCAGCAAAACCGTCGTACCGAAGTGCGCATTATCAAACAACAAAGCGCGCCAACCAAAACGGAATAGGAGCATACCAATAGGCAGGCAATATATGAAAATATATAATTTGATGAACAAGAACGCAGGCATAGCCAACGACAATCCAGGGATCAATTATTCATTTTTCTTAGCTTTGACCTTGTTGTTTAGTCTGCCGCTTTTATCCGCCTGTCGCACAGCAATTGAAAAGCGGTTCCAGGTGGATTGCACGGCCGGCGACTGTGTAAACGGCCAAGGGGTCTGGGAATATGATTCCGGTTTAATCTACGAGGGTCAATTTCTAAATGAACTGCCCCACGGTCAGGGAGGCTACCAGTATCAAAACGGTAATACATTCGCGGGCCCATTCCAGAAAGGTTACGTCCAGGGTACCGGCATTCTAAAATTGAAAGATGGACGCACTTTAACAGGCCATTATAACGGCGGCACTCTCCAGGGCTACCACCTATTAAAAGATCCTGGTGGCAAAAACCTTCGTTACGAAGAATACAACGATAAAGGGAAGCATCTAGGTAATTTTTACGGCGTCTTGAAAGCCAATAAGCCATCAGGGCAAGGGCGCTACGTTTTTCCTGAAGGTACAGAATACGAGGGCAGTTTTGAAAATGGTGTATTTCACGGCGCCGGTAAAATGAGTTGGCCTAACAAAGATTCATATGCCGGTGACTTCTCCCAAGGCATGCGGCACGGCCAGGGCGTTTACACATTTGCCAATGGGTTGCAGTACAGGGGCAGCTTTGAAAAGAATAACCGGCATGGCAAAGGCCAATTATGGAATCAGGCCGGCCAGCTTCTGTACTCGGGACCCTTTAAGACGGGTTATAGCTATGCGGACCTGACCAAAAACTATACGCGCACTGGCAGTTGCAAGCTTGCCGATTACTGCCTTGACTTTGTCAAGTCACCACACCCCAGCGCTAATTTTATGGCCGGTGCTTCTGCCATTATGCAGTCTCAACTAGCCTGTAATGGCAGCTTGTTTATGTCATCGGCGCCACAGTTACAGAAATTGAAAAAAGGGGAATGGCTGACAACAGCCTGTCCATCATCCGCTTCCAAAACGCGATGCATCTATTTAGAAAAGGGGCTCCTGAGCGGCGACGGAACATACAAGGCCTATACCATTATTCACACTGCACTGCCATCCGGAGCAATAAAGGATCCCTCAGCCGCCGAAAAAACCTGTCCCGGCGGCGCATGGGCAAGTAATTGATCACATATCAAAAAATCTACCGATCGGAGGATTTTTGCAGTCCAGGTCAAGAGAAGCGAAATTTTCCTTGCTGTGCAAACAGTGGGCATTTCTACTGCAAGCACTCCTGATTTAAGAGTCATGTATAGGTGAAGTATATATTTACGCTGTCTCACTAATATATGACAGCATCCTGGAAAGAGAGCGCCCCGGGGCTCTACGAACGTTCATAGATTAAAATAAATGAGTGGAAATGTTCAGAATTATGCTCAGCATTGGCTGCCGCTGATTATCATCAAAGTGTGCCTGGTCTGGGCCTGCGCGCCGGAGCTGCCGGTTCGTAATGCGTTGCAGACAGCCGCGCTGGCGGCAACCATTCTGCCCGATGATTTGACCGGCAATTCGCCTGACGGTGGCGATAGCGGCGGCGGCACACCGGCGATACCCTACCCGCTGGGCCTTGTTACCATTGCCGAAGTAAGCTGGTTCGGCGAGCGCTACCATGCGACAGTGGCCCTGAATACCCGGAATTTTTCGCATGCGTCCAATTTACTGCTGGGTCCTGATCAAAAATTGCATTTTGCCTATTCCAACGATGGTCAGGTCGTTTACGCCCTCAGCGCGGACAAGGGTGCTAACTGGACTCCAACAAATGTCACCTCCGCCCTGGCGACCAAAGCCAGTCGTCTGGATCTGGCTTTGAATGCTGCGGCCCAGCCCGCTATTCTGGCGATCCACGATGCCTTTGATTTCGATGGCAATGGAACCGATCCCAATCAATCGCGTGAACTTTTTGAAGCCGGCTTCGATGGCAGCAACTGGAATTATCAGGGGGTCAAAAAGTCCTGGAGTTGGAGCGGTTCCACCTACGGTTACGTCAAATATTTTTTTAACGGATATTCGGCGAGTGCTCTGCACATCAATCCGGCCGGAGATTATCAGTATTTGATTAACGAATGGGGCTGGACGAACTATGGTAATGCTCTACATGAGTTGAGCCGCACCGCCGGAAGCTGGAATGCCGGCTACGCATCCGTTTCCTATGCCGATTTTGGCGCCTATGTGTCTAATGAAACCAATCCAGGTGATGTTGATGCCGGTTTGCAATATTTATTTGGTTCGTTTATCAAGTCCGACGGTACCGTCTATGCCTTTTATAATCGCTATCGCTTTACTTCTGCTAGCCGCCCGCATGAAGGCTATTACCGCACCCGACCGACAAGCGGTGCCTGGTCAGCCGCTACCTACATCGGTAATGACTTTTTTGGTCTGGATGTAAGAATTGATCAGGCCGGCAATATCCATATCCTCAGTAAAACCCAGGACGAATTGAATCTTTACTATCGCAAAAACTTTGGCGCAGCGGAACTAATCGCGACTGAAACCAACAAGGTACACGACGGCAGCCTGTTCGTCGATGCCAATGGCCGGGTGACCGCAGCCTGGAGCACCTGGGTCGCGTCTGGCGGCGGCTATCAATTTCATGAAATTCGCTATAATGAACGGGATACCAGCGGTGTCTGGGCCAGCGCTCAGGATTTAACCAGCGGATACACCGGCTTTGGCAAGACTGCGCCCATCTTTGTGCGCGGTTGGCGCTATGATGCCTGGCCAGCCCGACGTCAGCTTGTCTTTTGCGAAAACTACAACGACGGCAGCGACAAAAAGCGCATTATGCTCTATACCTTCGCGAACTGATCCAGCACTCACATGACTGCCTTTCCAAAGCCATTCAAGTCTGCGACCGCAATAACAATCGGGGGTCTGCTTTGCATTGCGGCAATTACTACGTCTGGCCCGCTTACCGCCGACACTATCCACCTCAAGAATGGCAAATCTGTATCTGGCCGGATCATTGAGCAAACCCGTACTACAGTCAAGATTCGTTGGGACGACGGCGGCAGCCAGGTATTTCAAAAAAGCGGGATCAGTCGTATCCAGTTTAGTACTCCGGTAAGCGATCCCCATCCCGATGCAAATCAAAAAATCGAGTCTGACAAGGAAGCTGATATACTCCGCAACCAAAAGGCGGACGCAGAACAGGCAGCCGCGCGACGCAAGGAATTGGAGCGCGAGCAACGCCGGCGGGCAGAAGGGCGGCGCAAGAAGCGGCTGGCCGAGCTGCAAAAGCAGCGCGATCTGGCTAAACAAATCGTCGAACGCGAAGCTGAAATCAGCAACCTGCAATCGGAGTTGCAGCAAGTCCAGACGCAGCTGGCAGAGGCGGACAAGAAAATGTCTGCACTACAAAAGGCTCGCCAGGATCAAAAGGAAGGGCAACAAAAGCAATTAGAACTCGCGCAGAAAAATCAGCAGCGGATAGAATTGCTACAGGCCGAGATCAAGCAACTGGAGCTTAAAAACAAGACGCTGGAACAGCAATTCACTAGCGGCAGACAGTCAAATGAGCAAGAACGAAGAAAACAACAGCGCGAATATGAACTGGCGCTGCGTAAGCTGGAAGATAAACACCAGGCGGATTTGGAGAGTCAGAGAACAAAATTGAAAAAAATGCACGTTGATCAATTGATTAAGGAACGGGCGGCCAGTGAAAAGCGACTCAAGGCCCAATTTGCTGAGCAGTCCCAAAATCGGCTGCAAAGCATGAGTAGCGAACAGGGATCCGCGCTTTGGCGTTCCGCTGTTCTACCCGGTTGGGGGCAAGCTTACAAGGACCAAGGCTGGCAGGGTGTTAGCTTTATGGCAGCCTGGGTTGGACTCGTGGCGCTCAATGCGGCAAACAAATCCAGCCTGCAAGGAGCGTCCGCTGACTACAATGATCTAACACTGACATACCTGGGACTTGCCAGTCAAAATAGCACGCTAATCGTGCTGGATCAAATACTGGCGGCGGACAAACAGACAGCTTACACCAGCGCCGCTCGTCAGTTTAACCTGGGCCTGCTCATTACGGCCGCTTTCTACATCTACAATTTGTATGACGCAGCCCAGATGAGCGCGAACTCCAGAGCTGCAATTTCCACTGCCTGGCATCCGCGCCTGGGTTTGAATGTAGCCCCAGAAAAGTCAACTGCAGCAGCAAGTGGACACCCGGGGCCGGTTTATGCCGCCCATCCGCAACTACGGGTCAATGCGGACATCAGCTTTCAGTGGTGAGACTTGTTTTCAATAAATTCGGTTTGCAGATTCATGAGCATTTTACAAAAATATAAGCACAAGTATGGCCGGCTTGCAAATCCTTTGCGAGCCAAATTTGTTTTGGCGGCCCCGCTTGTAGTCTTGCTGATGAGCCATTGCAGCATGGAGCTGCCGCCAAACAACACCCTGCAAAACCTGATGCTGGCTTTATTGTCCAAAAAGGCGAATACTTGTATTGTTGAACAAAGCAAGGTAGAGCAAGGCTGCTTTGTAGAGTAGTACAAGGGCAGTTGGCCGCACTGATGGAGAGTGATATGAAAGTTTTTCAAAAGGAATTTGTACAGGGACTTGTTAAGGGAGCCGGAATCGCTCTGGGCTTGTTCGCAACCACTATTCTGGCCTATACCAGCGTTAGCGCCTGGAGCCCCGGGGAATCGCTGTCGGCGGCCAAATTGAACCAAATGGTAACGGCGATTCAGGAATTGCAGAGTGCGGTCAGTGCATCGCCGGCGGCTCCGGGAATGATCATAGCCTATGGCGCCAGCAGCGCGCCTGCCGGCTGGCTACTTTGCGACGGGTCCACAGTCAGCAGAACGACCTACGCAAGTCTATTTGCGATAATTGGCACTGGCTTTGGTAGCGGTGATGGCAGCACAACCTTTCATTTGCCCGATTTGCGCGGCCGTTTTCTACGTGGCGCCAATGCCGGTTCCGGGCGCGATCCGGACGCCGCCGCTCGGACAGCCATGAATGCCGGTGGCAACAGCGGCGACAATGTTGGCAGTGTGCAGGGAGACGCTTTTCAGGGACACTGGCACCAGTTTTGGACGTATTTGAACGACGGAACAATTGGGGGTAACGGTGACGATATTAGACAAGCCAGTTCGCTTTCAACCTTGAGTCATATTCGCGATCCTGTAACGGATGGCGTTAATGGAGCGCCGCGTACGTCCAGTGAAACCAGACCGATCAATGCTAGCGTCCATTTTATCATTAAATACTAACCAGTACAAATTGTACTATTTACAAAAATGAATCGATCCTGCGCTTACAAGGGTTCATACCTGTTGTAAATCATTGCAACTTTCTCATCGGATTTTCAGTACGCAGATCCAAATGATGCAAGCTGCCGCCAAACAACACCCTGCAAAACCTGATGCTGGAGCCGAACTGGTATTATTTCAATATTTCATTACTAATGAATCGTCGAAATATTTCCACCTTGCGCAGTCCGAAGACCCGATCCCGGTTTTCGCGAATCCAGCGCTCAACGCGTAAGTAATTGAACTCGGGCCGCTCTGAACGAATCGTATGAATACCCTCTTCATACAAAATGCGATACTCGCGTTTGACCATTTCCAGCTGCCGGGAAAAACTCAGATAGGAATCCACATCCTCGCCGGATATGTTGGCAAAAAATTCCAGCCACCAGTCGATCAATAGCTTTTGGATCAGCTCTTCCGGCAATTCTCGTTTGGCCGTGCTATATTCATCGACATACAGCATTTCTCCCAGTCCGGAGCGACGCAAAACCTTGAGCAAAATATTATAGATCGTGCGCGCTCCGCAATGGTATAAGAAAATCTCCGGGTGGGCCAGGCCGGGAAAATCGTCATCCAGCACTTTTTCGCCGATCGCATTACAATGCCGAAAAATCAGATCCTTATAGGGCACCAGCGCCGCTTCGCCAACCGTACTGGCCACTCCAATCGTTGCCGCTGCCACGGGGGCCTTTAGGTTGCCAGAATCCATATTCACATGATAGGATCTTTTAAATTGATCCACACATTCTTCGAATAGACCCAGGGGCACTTCAAAGCGATACTCGGGAGTGCGATTCCAGTCCCGACTACCCAGAATCGGCACAGCAATGTACTTCGACCGATTCAGCTTATGCGTGCGCGTTTCGAGGATAATATTCAGGGCCAGCGAATTCTGCTCATCGTCCGGGTCCAGAGAATCAGGCTCCTTTTCCTGCTCCGATTCTGCGCCCGCGCCAAAATTGGTATCGACCTCATCCACAAGGCCAAAGAGCGCTTCCAGACGATAATCAATGTCCTCGTTGTACTCCATTTGGCACTTGATAGTGCCGGTCATCCGGTCCGATTGTTCAGCGCTGATTTCCAGATAGATTTGCAGCTCATCCAGGAAGTGATCCGTGCGCCGCATCAGCACATTCAGTTTGCGCATGTGCTGGCGATCCAGTTCCTGGGCCAGCTTGCGTGTTTCATTCAGGATCAGCAGAGTATCGATCACCTTGGCCAATTCGCGCCAGTTTTCACGCGCCACGCTGTTAAAAGTTTTTATTTTTTCATAATATCTTTTAATTTTTATAAAGTTGATCTGATTGGAATTGGCGCCCTCCCGAAAATAACGACGCTCCAGCCGGCCTGCTTCTTTATAGAGCGATTCGCTGGCAGCCGTGGCAACATAAATCTGAAAGCTCTTTTTAATGGCTTCCAGGTGGGCCCCCAGACGCTCGCGATGCTTTTCCACAGACTCTTTCATCTGCGGCGCCAACCGGTCCTTCATTAGCAGTTGTATGATTTCATTGGCGGACGCATAATGCGGCCGCAACACCATTTCTACCGGTTGCTTGAATATCGAATAATCCCTGATCTCCGGAGCTTGCCCGTCTTCCGGTCCAAAGGCGCCAAAGTCAGAAAACTGCTCCGCTGTCGCATCCCCTGATTGATCCTGACGAGCGGGCGCTTCCTCAACTTCTTCATCTGCAAAGGGATGTAACATGGATGCAACCGGGATGCTATTGCTCTATTATCGCCCTGCCCATGCCTGAATTCCAGCACCAAAACGACGGATTCCAGTATCCCGTTGTGCCCATAGCGCCGGTCAAGCAGCGCCTGGCGTTCTACAATCAGTTATCGACACAAGGCTTCCCGGCACCCGAAGCGCTTTTGAGCTATCAATACGCACCTTTCAACTAACCAGAGCATCCGGCGACCCTGGTCCGGGCCGGGTGCGCTGGACCTTTTTAATGGTTGCTTTCGGTGAGCGGATTGTTGGTATCCAGAGGCGTGGGGCCAACATCCGGGCGCGCAACTGCCTCAGAGCCGTTTTCACTTTCCGGCAAATTCAATTCTTTGCCGGACAAAATGTCGCGCAATTGATCGCCACTGATAGACTCATAAACCAGCAGAGCCCGCGCGATGCTATCCAGTTTGGAGCGATTCTCCTGAATCAGGCGGCGGCCACGCTCTAGCTGCTCGGTGACAATGCGGCGTACTTCTTCATCAATGATATGGGCCGTTTCTTCACTGAAGTTTTTACCGCTGGATAGTTCGCGGCCAATAAACACATTGCTATGGTCCGAAGAATAGTTGACTGTGCCCAGCTTTTTGGACATGCCCCATTCGCAGACCATGCGCCGCGCAATATTACTGGCGACCTGGATGTCATTTGAAGCGCCCGTTGCAGTATCATGATAGACCGTTTCTTCCGCCAGGTAGCCGCCCATCAGAACGCAAATGCGGTCTTCCCAATACTTGCCCGGCTGAATATGCTTGTCTTCCTCGGGCAACTGATGCGTTAAACCCAGGGCCTGGCCGCGCGGGATGATGGTCA
>JAGRNA010000017.1 GCA_020441005.1 Leptospiraceae bacterium | reverse complement strand
TTTCTACCATCGCAATTATGCCCCAGACGGATCATCGAGAGTATTCCATGGATTTGCGCAGCCCTGGCAAATGGCAGTCCATTTGTCCGGTCACGCTGCTGTTTCGCATGCAGATTATCAATGAAATCCTTTGACAATGCAAATCAGAAATCCAGTCTGGTAGACAGTCTTTGCCTGCTGTTATTTTGTATTTTTTTTCGTCCCAGAAAACATATGCAAAAAAGAGCAAATATGGTACTGGACGAGTTCGTGCCGAATGCCAACAGATCCGCGCCAGCTACCCCGATATACAAATTCAGCTTCCGCGCCAACCGACGAATTATTAAGGGCGGTAATTGATCAAATGCCCGATGTATTTGTGCTGAAAGACGCAAATGGAGATTTCTTGCTTTGCAATCAGAGTGTAGCCCGGCTGTACAACACTAGTCCGGAGAATATGATTGGCAAAAGTGACATTGACTTTGGGGTCCCGCCTGAAATGGCCGAGTTTTTTCGGCAAAATGTAATAGAGATCATGCAACGCGGTCAGCCGGAGATTGTGTATGAAAAGAGCCGCGATGCCAAAACAGGCGAGATTCGCCATTTTCGCTCCATTAAAACCCCCATCAAGGATAAGGAGGGGCGCGATCAGATCATAGTGTCGGCCCAGGATGTCACAGATTTAATTCAAACCCAGGAACGCATCATGGCAAGCGAGTCCCGGCTGCAACATGTCCTGGAAATCATCAAGGAAGGGGTGTGGGACTGGCATATTCCAACGGGTACTTTGGTGCATAATCGACAATGGTTTCATATCCTCGGTATTCAGATCGAGAGTCTCGAGAACAAGCTCGACACTTTCACCCGGCGTTTGCATCCAGATGATGCTGATGCGGTGTTTAGTCGCATCACTGAGTTGTTGGAGGGGCGTACTGAGGTCTATTTCTCTGAGCATCGGATGCTCAAGGCGGACGGATCAATTATCTGGGTTCAGGATCGGGGTATGATTGTTGAATGGACCGAATCCGGAGAGCCGGTTCGGATGATTGGCAGCTTTAGCGACATTACGGAACGCAAAGAATGGGAACAAAAACTGAGCAAGGCCCGGCAAGAAGCCGAATCCGCTAACAGGGTGAAATCCGAGTTTCTGGCCACAATGAGTCATGAAATTCGCACACCGATGAATGGGGTCATCGGGATGACCAATATTCTCATGGATACGCTCCTCAATCCGGAGCAAAAGCAGTATGTGGAAACGATCCGCGAGTCCGGCGACGCTTTGCTCACAATTATTAACGACATTCTTGATATTTCAAAACTGGAAGCAAATCAGGTTCAGTTAGAGGAGATCGATTTTTATCCTGATCGTTTGATCAAAGGGGTGGTTGATTTCTTTAAAACGCGCATCCATGGCTCAGGACTGCAACTGCATGTTAAAAACGGCCTGCCTCCCGAGACCCGGTATCTGGGCGATATAGGCCGGATTCGACAGGTACTATTGAACCTGCTTGGCAATGCCATCAAGTTTACGGATCAGGGCGCTGTGGAACTAAGTGTCCGGATACAGACAACGACCGATCAGCTGGAAGTCGTTCATTTTGCAGTGAGGGATACCGGCATTGGGATTCCTGCTGAAAAAATCGGAACATTATTTCAGAATTTCGTGCAGGCTGATGCCAGTATTACGAATCGCTACGGCGGGACTGGTTTGGGATTGGCCATTTGCAAGCGTCTGGTTACATTGATGGGCGGCCAGATCGGGGTGGAAAGCCAACCTGGTGCGGGCAGCTGTTTTTGGTTTGAGCTGCCTCTGCAACGTTTGCCTGCTCACCAAAGTAAAAGCGTCGCCGCCCCCGATGCGAATTCGCCGCCCCATTGTTTTGAGGCAGCGAAATTCAATTTGCGGGTCCTGGTTGTGGAAGATAATCTGATCAATCAAATGGTAGCCAGTAAGTTGTTGGAAAAACTGGGCTGCAAGGTGGATATTGTCAGCGGTGGAATAGAGGCTCTGGAGGCCATTGAGCATTCAGGGTATGATCTTATCTTTATGGATATGCGGATGCCAGGCATGGATGGACTGACGGCCACTAGAGAGATTCGAAAAATGGCCGGTCCTCAAAAAGACTTGCCCATTATAGCGATGACAGCGAATGCAACGTATGATGACGTGAATGAGTGTCTGGCTGCCGGTATGCAAGATTTTATCTCCAAGCCCGTTAGCACAGCTAAACTAAGCGAAGTCCTGCACCGTTTCCAGGCATTGCCGAGCTAATTCGATCAGCCGATACGGAACTCCGTGTGACCGGTCGGAACTCCGGGCAGTTGGATCGTTATTGCAGGGCCAGGTCAGCTGCGATGATCGCATCGGGCAGCTCTTGTTGGGTGGTATAGCTTAGGCCGAACATTTGCCAGCGCTGATTGCGATTTTCGATTACTTCCTTGCGCACAACCTTGCACTGCGCTTCAAATGGCTGGTTCAGATGCGGCCCTTGAATCCGAATGGTAACCAGCTGCCAGAGATCCGGCTGATGAATCACGCCAAAAGGAATGATTACACTGAGACCCTGCTCGGAAATATCTCCGGGGACAGCTGTGATTACATGATCTGCAAATTTCATCTGGACTTGAAACGAATCTAGTCCGTTAAAACGGATGCGCCGTGATTCGCGGCGTTCGGCTGATTCTTGTATATTCATTGTTGCGCTTCCGGAGTACCTGGCGGAACTAACACTAAACCCCGGATATATGACAGGTTGATGAAGCGAATTTGACAAACCCGGTTTTTGGGCGCATTCTGGTTTGCTCTTTTTACAGATTGGCTAGAACATGGGAGTGCTGGTCAGAAAATGATGAATTCGCTCCGTAAAATAGAATTAATTCTTATTTGGTGCTAAATCATTTTCTTGCGATTCAGGACTATCAGCGCGAACTGTTGTGTCCGGCACAGGCGCCTGTTCCATGCTGCGCGCCGGCCTGATTTGCTGCACTTCACATAGCAGCGAACCATTGCGTACATTCGTCCTTTTGGCGACCGGCAGAGCGATGGATTCCAGGGCCTCGTAATTAGAGGAAATAATGGTTGTGGACCAGGCGGCGTATAATTCTGCCAGTTGGTCGCCAATGGCCTTATAAAAACGGCCGATCGCGCGGGGTTTCAAGCGTTCACCATAGGGCGGATTCATAATGAGAGTGCCCTGATCTGCCGGTGCTGGCGCGCGAAAAAAATCTCCGGCCTTCAGGTCGATTAGTTCGCTCACACCAGCGCGACGGATATTCTCGGCAGTGTGACGCAGGAGACCTTCGTCGCGGTCGCGCGCAAAAATAAGACCGGGCTTACCGGGTCGAATCTGATGGCGGGCTTCTTCAATCAAGCTGGCGTAAATTGCGGGCTGGTAGTCACGCCAGCGCATAAAGGCGTACTCCTTGCGCAGGAGGCCGGGCGCAATCCGGCTGGCATACAGGGCCGCTTCAATTGCAATTGTCCCCGCGCCGCACATCGGGTCGAGCAGGACACTTTGACCATCCCAGCCGCTTTGTAGAATTAACATGGCAGCCAGCGCTTCGTTGATCGGGGCCTCGCCCGTGACGCTGCGGTAGCCGCGCTGATTCAGCGGTGCTCCGGAGCTGTCCAGGCTCACCGTGCACTGATCCTCCTGAACATACAGGTGAAAGCGGAAGTCCGGCTGTTCTGTATCGACGGAGGGCCGCACATTGCGCGCATGCCGAAATTTATCCACAATCGCATCTTTGGCTTTTTGCTTTAGATACTTGCTATGGGTGAATATTTGCGATTGCACACTGGCTTCAATCAGGAAGCTGTCCTTTACACCAAAGATGGCCAGCCAATCATGCTCGCGTAGACGATAGTAAAACTCCTCCTGGGTTTTGAATTGAAACTGAAATAAAGGCTTGAGTACACGGATTGCGGTACGTAATTCCAGGTTGGCTTTGTACAACAGGCGACGGTCGCCCTCAAAACTGACTGTGAACGGCCGCCGTTCCACCTTGCGGCCGCCTAATGCCAGAACCTCTTTATACAGGACATCTTCCAGGCCCTTGCTGGTTTGGACCACGATCGGATGCCAGATGCGCTTGATTTTCTTTTTGGCCACGCCTTTTACTCAGGATCAAGCGAGTTCTTTGATCTTTTCTTCGCGTTCATTTTGTAGCAGGCTCTCGAACAATTCGAGGGCTTCCCCCTCCATGAAGCCGGCCAGGTTGTAGGCGGTATAACCGATCTGGTGATCAGTGACCCGCCCCTGAGGGAAGTTGTAGGTCCGGATTCGCTCGGAGCGGTCGCCGCTGCCTACCTGCTCCTTTTTTTTGGCCGATGCTTCTGCGTGCTGCCGGGCCGCTTCCTGTTCGGCCAGTCGGCTGCGCAGGATTCGCATGGCTTTGGTTTTGTTTTTTAGCTGTGAGCGTTCGTCCTGGCAGGTTACGACCAGGCCGGTCGGAATATGTGTAATCCGGATAGCGGAGTCTGTTTTATTGACATGCTGGCCGCCGGCTCCGCTGGCGCGGTAGGTGTCAATCTCCAGATCCTTGTCGTTGATTTCAATTTCACTTTCTTCGGCTTCCGGTATAACCGCCACAGTGACGGCGCTGGTATGAATGCGTCCCCCGGATTCGGTGACCGGTATGCGCTGGACCCGATGGCCGCCGCCCTCGCGGTGTAATAGATCATAGGCGGCCGGACCGCTGATTCCCAGGACCACCTCTTTAAAACCGCCGATCCCGGTCTCCTGGGCATAAATTGTTTCGCAATGCAGCCCCTGTTTCTCACAAAAACGGGCGTACATGCGCATCAGATCGCCGACAAATAAACCGGCCTCTTCGCCACCCGTGCCGGCCCGAATTTCAAGCAGCACAGACTTGCCCGAATTGGGATCCGGCGGAATCAGCAGCATCTCGATTTCCGAGCGTCGGGTTTCCAGCTCGGCCTCGTTGGCACAGAGTTCTTCGCGCGCCATTTCCAATAGTTCGGCGTCTTTTTCGCTGGCGACAATCTCGCGGGCTTCGGCGATATCGCTCAACAATTTCAGGTAGCCGCGAATAGCCTGGACCCGGGGCTGCATGACAGTATGTTCGCGGGAATACTGCTTCAGCAAAGCCGGATCGCTGCTGACCGCCGGATCAGCGAGGTGGTGTTCCAGTTCTTCAAATCGTTCCACTTCGCGCTCAAGGCGGTCGATCAATTCTTTGGTTTGCATATTCCTCGTTTGCCCCTACCAGGACTCGAACCTGGGCACATGGTTTAGGAAACCACCGCTCTATCCACCTGAGCTATAGGGGCTAAGGATGGGACTTTGACTAGTTTTGGCCATGCCGCTTCCTTGAGAAGAAAAACTGTGTTTCGGGAACCGGATTCCTTTGTCAATTGCATGGCTGCCTGGGGGAGCGGTTCTTCAGTCGCAATCGCGGTTTTTGAAATCAAGCAAGAGTTTGTATGTCAGTTCGATATCGCTTTTGCTGATGATCAGGCTATTTTTGATCCGGTGTAGTAGCACCAGGTACTGCGGGCTGTGGGCCAGAGCCATGGCGTAGTTCTGGCGCATGAACTGCAGGGCGCTTTCGTCTGCCAGGCTATCAAAATCTTCAAAAAAGGAGTATTGAATCCGGTCGGCGGACCGAGCCGGACGTCTGGCGATCAGAGCAGGCAATCGCAACACCTCAGCGGGATCCAGAATATTGCGATACTGCTCTTGACCTTCATGGGTATACACACTGACCAGGATTTGATGCTTCTGGAAAATCACCAGGCGTTGAATCAGGGTTTGGGCCCGGTTGATTTCCGAAAGCAGGTCCGACCAGGTTTGCGGATTACTAAAAAGATTGCGGTAATATAGCGAGCTCAGGAATAAAACGGCAATCAAAAGCAAGGGCCCGATCCCGGCCAATAAGAGGAATAACAGGCTATGCTCATTGTTTTTTAGCATATAAATGGATCCCAGACTAACCAAAGCAAAAAGAGCCAGGCCCAGCGGCCAGGCGCGCGCTTCCAGACGTCGCAACGGCGAACTGAATTCGGCAGATTTGTAAAGCAAGATTCCGATCAACAGGAGCGCGGCAATACCGACAAAGATGACCCGGACATAAAAGAAAAAATCGATTTCGCGATGTAGCCCTCCACCTTTGACGCTAAAGGTAACCCCGTGATCTGCCAGAATGAGCATACCCGTCACTAACAGACCAAGCAGCCAGTCGCCGTAGCGGTGCCATCTACGCGGCGGGAATTGCATTGCCAGTCGCATGCCAAAGAGAGGCAGGACTAGCGACCAAAAACCGTTGAACCAGGATATGAAACCAATTTGCCGGATGAATAGCGCCGGGTCGGTGCTGATGAAATGATTCGCCAGCAGACGAACCCAGAACCCTGGTTCCTGCCGGGCTTCTGTTTGCAGGATCAGAAACTCCTCCCACAGGGCTTCCAGGAAAATGCCAAAGACCCACGCTGCGGCGGCCAGGGAGAACAAGGCCTGGTTGGTATAGGAGCGCGACGGCAGGCTCCAAATGCGAAACATAACCAGGCCGGTTAATAGCAAAGCAATCAGTAGTAACCAGATGCTAACCATATAAGTCAATCGTCCCCCTTGTTTCTGCCCGACTGTTTTGAGCCCGCATGCCTGTTGTGGATTCGTCTCCCTGCATAAAGCGCGCACATGGCAATTTTTTATAGTTGCCCCCGAGGGGCGGGCAGAAGCCGACAATTTTTACTACAGGATATTCCCATCCTTTTGTGTTATTGGACGAAGTCGGTTGCTGATTTCAAACACCAAACAAACAAAGATGCTAAAAATACATGGTGGCAGTCAAATATTTATCCTGGCGACTTGCCTGTCTTTTTGTGGCGGTAATCTTCAACAAAGCTCATTATGATCAGTGGCCACAGCCCGATATGAATCAGGGAGTCCGCAGTGTTAAAAATATAGTGCCAATAGGGAATGCCCATGACGTTGATATAATCGATCACCGAACCGTAAATGAAGCGGTCCAGGATATTGCTAATGGCTCCGCCGGCAATCAGGGCGTAGAGTACATATTTGTAATACGCCATGGTGGGAGCGTACAGCATATAGCCGATTAGAACCAGCATGGCCACAATGGCAAATCCGGTAAAAATCCAGCCATTGCCCTGCATGATGCCGAACACGCCGCCGTGATTGCGGATATGACGCAATTCCAGGAAGGAAAAGAGTTCCAGGGCCGTGTTTTCGGGGATATGCAAATAAACCAGATAATCCATTAGCTGGGCAGTGCCCAAACTGATCAGTATTACGCCGATAAACAGCATTTTGGCCTTATTCATCGTTTGCACCGTGGATAACAATAGGCTACTCGCCTGGCTGTAAAGCGAATTATTGGGGCGTCCACACCGATACCGATGCTGCGCCGACCGGGAATTCCGCCCAGCCGTTTGCCTGGCTTTGGACGATCCGCTCCTGATGGCGGGTGGTGTCCTGCCAACGGGCGTGCGGCCGGCCGGTCTGCATCCAGATGCCGCCGGCATCCGCGTTACTGATAGTGACAGCCAGTCCGGCATGACCCTGGTTGTCGCCGCTACGAACCCAGCCCATCAGATGGGAGTCGGGAAAATAATCCTGGCAGGAACCCCAAGCGTAATCCCGCCGGGCAGCCAGAAAAATATCAAGCAGGTATTGATGCGATGGTAGCTGTACTGTGTGGGTCTGACCATCCCGACCGGTATCGCTGTAACGGGCACCATCGTAGTCGGCGGCAAATATACACGGATAGCCCTCGTCACGCAGTAAAATCATGGCATAGGCCAGCGGTTTGAACCAGTCCTGCACGCTGGACTCCAGGGCTTGCAAGGGCTGTGAGTCGTGATTATCCACAAAAGTGACCGCCTGCCAGGGGCGTTCTTTCATCAGTGTGCGATCGAAAATACGGCGCAGATCATAGTAGCGTCCCTGGTGGGAGGCCTGGTGAAAGTTAAAATGCAAGGGTACGTCGAAGACGGCCATGCGCGGCCCAACCTTGTCCAGATACCAATGCAGGCTTTGAATATCGTTGCTCCAGTATTCACCGACAGTGAACAGCTCGGATCCGCGATGGGCTTCCATGGCTTGCAGCCAGTCCGGAAAAAACCAGGCGGCGATATGCTTGATCGCATCCAGTCGAAAACCGTTCACCCGGGCCCGGTCAAGATACCAGCGCCCCCAGTCCAGGATGTGGCGCCTAACGGCCTCGTTTTGGTAATCCAGATCGCAGCCCATCAGATAGGCGTAGTTCCCGTTCTCCAGGGCCACAAAATCATCAAATTCCTTACCTTCAAACAAGTACAAATACTTTTCCTGCGGGGCTCTCTGATCGAAATCCACGGCGTCAAAATGCTGCCAATGCCATTCGAAATCGCTATAGCGCCCCTGGCGTCCCCTAAACTGAAAGTGCGTCCAGGCCTCAATTTCACGGTCGGCGCCCGCCGGAGCGCGCCGGTCATGGGCCAAATAGGGGCGGGCGCGCACCAACTCGGTCTGATCGGCGCCCATACGATGATTCAAAACCATGTCGGCATAGGCATGTAGATGGTGGGCCTGCAGGCTGTCGATGGCTTGAAAATACTCCTCTGCAGTTCCATACCTGGTGCGCACGCTGCCTTTCTGATCAAACTCCCCCAGGTCATAGTGATCATACACGCCATAGCCGACATCGTTCGCCCCGCCAATGCCCTTGGTCGCCGGTGGCATCCAGACGGCGCTAAACCCGGCCTTGTGCAGATCCGCTGCCCGTTCAGCCAGGTCGCGCCAGAAAGAACCGTTGCCGTTAGAATACCAATGGAAGCTTTGCAGCATGACTCCGTTTTGCATAAGGGGAACGGGCCCTGAGCGGCCCTGCCTGACAATCGAAAAATCCAGCGCCATCAAAGGGGCCGGTGAACGGATGGACAAGCCCGGAGTGGTTCGGCCACCAGCAACGATTAACATGCAAGCCTGTGCATGACAGTCTATGGTTTTGTGTCAGCTATTTTGGCAGGCAGTCGCTGATGCGCGCAATCAAATCGGACGGTCGCTACGGCTTGGAAAGAAAAGCATCCATGCCCGCCTCCAGGCAGCGATCCTTGATCTCCTGGGTGGCATGGGCGCTGAGTGCTATAATGGGAATATCGCGCAGGGCTGGGCTGACCCGGCCAGCCCGGATATGTTGGCTAGCGGTAATACCGTCCATCTCGGGCATTTCGATGTCCATCAAAATCAGATCAAATGGGCTCAAAGCGAGCTGATCGAGCACCTCCTGTCCTGTGCGCGCCACGCTGAGACCCAGGCCGTTTTTTTCCAAAATGGCACTGACAATGCGAGCATTGATTTCATTGTCCTCAGCCACCAAAATGCGAGCGTGGATGGCACGCGGGCTCGCGCTGGCGTGCCCGGCTGCGGGTGACAAGCCTGGCTGTCCATCCAGACTGGTGCAGCTGATCTGAAAGGCAAAAGTGGTGCCAGCGGGTGAGCTGTTTTCAATTTGCAGTTCGCCCCCCATCAAGCGGACGATCTGGCGGGCAATCGCCAGACCCAGGCCGGTTCCGCTAGTTTTGCGATTCTCGGGATTTCGGGCTTGATAAAAGCTTTCAAATACCTGGTTTTTTTCGTGCGCCTTGATGCCTGGCCCGGTATCCACCACGGCAAAGTAGATGCTAACCCATTCTGCGGCCAGATCGGCTGTTAGCAGGCGGACCCGGATCGTGACCGATCCGGATTGGGTAAACTTGATGGCATTGCTAATCAGATTGACCAGAACCTGCTTCAAACGAAAAAAATCGACCTGAATCCAGTTGGGTAATAACTCATCGTATTCGAGGCCGAGTGCCAGACCTTTGGCATCAGCCTGCAGGGCAAACATGCGCAGCAGTTGTTCCAGAGCAGACCGCAAGGCCGTTTTTTCCGGCTGCAAAGTAATCTTGCCGGCGTCGATTTTAGAATAATCCAGCACATCGTTTAGCAGCGTTAGCAAATGTTCAGCGGAATCGGACACCACTTGCAGGTATTCCTGGATTGTGCGCAGATCGTTATTCTCACGCGCCAAATGCGTCATGCCAATAATGGCATTCATCGGGGTGCGGATTTCATGGCTGATATTGGCCAGGAAGTCGGCCTTGCTGTGCGCCGCCTCTTCCGCCAGCCGGCGGGCGCGCTTTAATTCCTCTTCATACGCGTGCTGGGTTCCAATGTCTTCGGTAATGCAGGTGGCGCCCAGAATTTGATTGGCGTTATTTTTAATGGCCGCAATATGGGCTCGAAAATAGATTTGCTTGCCCCACTTGGTCAGGTAGGTGCTTTCCATGAGTTCGGTGGAACCGTTGCGCAGAGCTTTTTCAAAAGCGGCGCTGATCCCGGCCTGTTGCAAGGGTGGAAACTCCAGCATATTGATTTGCATGGTGGCTGCGATGGAGGGCGATCCAAGTAGTTGAATCATACGCAAGTTGGCATACAGCACCTTGCCGCCCGGATCGACGGAAATAATGCCGACCGGGGCATCATCCAGAATATGATTGTACTGTATGCGGGCTACCGCCAGGGCCTGGCTGCTTTGGTGCCGGCGCTGGATTTCTCGATGCAGGCGCTGGTGCAATGCCTTGTTGGCGTTCAATAGCAAGATAGCGGCCCTGGATTTACGGTACAGGATTCCGGCCAGTGCGCTGACCACGATGTAGTAGACAATGCCAAATATGGCAATGCCGCTGCGCACAGGCCCGGGATTCTGGATCAGGACAATGATCAGCGGCAGGGTGGTGAAAAAGGAAAAACTGAAATAGGCCTCAATAAAGGCGGACATGGTGACCATCGAAGCCGATAACATGCCGAAAATGAAGATGACCAGCAAGGCCAGAGCTACCGGCGAGCGGGTGTAGTTGAGCGCAATTGCAATGAGTCCGATGCCGAGGCCAAAAGCGCCGATCCAGACGGCGAACAGGATGCCCCAAAAGCGATGGGAGGCTCGGCCTCCCCGCCGGGTCAGAAAATAACTAACGAACAAAAGCTGGATCAAGGCCATTGCATACATTAGCGCAGCCCAACTGATCAGTAAGCGGTGCGGGACTGCGTCCCACAAATAGACCAGCAAGACCGGGGTTGTGCAAACGATGCCAAAGATCCCCAGGTAGGAATCGCGCAGGGCCTTGCTGACCTGCTGCGCTAGTAATCTGTAAGCTGCCAGGCGCATATCGCCAACCGACTGGCAGCCCGCGGTAGCATCCGGCGGTCAGGGCGGTCTGTCGGCTACAACAGACGGGTATGACTGCTGATTCGCGCAATGCAAGCCAGAAATATAAGAGATATAATGCTCTTCTATTGTGTCCAATCTTTTTTTGATAAACTTTAGCAGGCGTGAGTGGCGCCGGTCTGAAAGCACTGGATTGCTGGCGGGCCTGCCTGCTTTAATTGAAATCGGATCCTGTATGCCCAGGCAAACCGGATGCTTACTGTAGCATTGCCTGATAGAGCCCGGTTTTTTATGTTTGCGATCCGGGGATATTTACGGCCAGGGCCAACAATGCATTTTTGGCGCGGAAAATAAAAAAACGGGAACCGGTCCAAAGACGCTTGCGTCTGTATCCAGATATGTCCCTTAGAGCTGTGAATATGAACCATGAATCCGACGCAGGCTTTGCGGCTTTTTTGGAGGCGGCGCATTCGCATCGGGCTGATCTGCTCCGAATCGCGCATGCCCGCCTGCGTGATCGCGATCGCGCCGAGGATGCGGTCAGCGATGCGATATTAAAGGCTGCTCTGCGACGTCGGCAGTTGAAAGATCCGGATCGATTATGGGCCTGGCTGAGCCGGATCGTGGTCAACCAATGCTACGATCAAATGCGCGGCGCCGGACGTGAAGTCGTTACCGATTTACAAACACAGGCTGAAGTGTTGACAGATTTCAGCCCCCACAACCAGTCGTTATCGCCTGAAAGTCGCGCCCGAATGATCGAGGGTATTGAGAGCATCCTGGATGCGATCCTGTCCATACGGCCGCTGGAGTTTCGCGATATATTGATGTATTTTTATTATCATAATCTGGATCACCAGGCCCTGGCGGACCATTTCCAGCTACCCATGGGCACAGTCAAATCCCGACTAGCTCGCGCCCGAACGCTGTTGGCTCGCATTTTGCACGAGCGTGGCATTGAGGCGGTTGAGCTGGACAGGATTCGCAATCTGGCCCAGTGGCCTGATATTTTAACGGACGGCTAGAGCGCTGGTGGGGGCAATTGTTCTGTTTGCAAGGCTGTGGGCAGCGTACAAATGCAGCCTGGCAATCTGTCAGGTAAATGGGTGTCGGACCTAAATCCGAAAGGTCACCGCTTTGGGCAGTAGTTCAATTTCCACCGGGGCGAAACCCACATCCTCGCCATCGCAGTCGATATAAATCTGGTCACCAGGTTCCAGCGGTTCAATGCGCACCTTGCTCGCCCTGTGGACGCTGACTTTTTTAGCGCGGTGAATACTGCCATTGTACAAATTCTTTGAGTACCAAAGCGACTGCAGCTTGTTCCAGTTTCCCAGAATGACAACGTCGAATTGGCCGTCGCTTAATTGCGCTTCTGGCCCGATTTGCATGCCGCCGCCAAAGAATTGTCCGTTGCAGATGGCTACGGTCACGATTTTTGTTTCCATGTAATCACCATCATCCAGCTGAATGCGGACCTTGCGATTGCGGTAGCGCCACAGTACCTGACTGGAGGTCAGGAAGTAGGACAAACCGCCAAAACGTTTGCTGGATTTATTGATCGCCTCGACAACCGCGCCGGCCATCCCGCAACCGGCGACATTGACAAAGTAGCGGCTGGCTGATTGCCCGGAACGACTCTGGTACTGAATACGGCCGGCATCGATCGCCATATCGCGACCGTCCTGGATTTGTTCCAGAGCCAGGCTGAGATCGGACGGAACTCCGAGCGAACGGCAGAAATCGCCACCGGTGCCGCGATTGATGACTACAATCGCCGGTTTTTTGGGCGCCGCTGTTTGCAGTATCCCGCTAACCACCTCCGAGATGGTGCCGTCCCCGCCCGCCACAGCGATCACGTTCACCCCGGATTGGACTGCCGCTGCGGCCAGTTCCGTGGCATGTCCCTGGGCCTGGGTTAAACTATGGCTAACCTCTCCCGGTAGTCTCTGGATTTGTTCCAGTAATACTTGTTGACCCTTGCCAGTGGATCCGCCGGCCGAACGGGGATTGATTATAAAATGAATCTTTTGCCTGGTCACGAGCTACACTCCTGTGTCAGACCTGGTTTGGCAATTGATTTCCATACCGCAGCGGCTGTGCCTTTACGCGCGCTGCATCGCGATCGGCCATGATGTTACCTGCTTGCCGGCAATACATCCGGGCGCTGCATTGGCTTGCTGATTTAGTTCCGCGCCGCGGTTCCCAATACGGTACCCGGCCAAGGGAGTCCGATTCCGGTGCCCATGGCTGATCCAGAGCAACGGATGGCCTGATGCACAGTCTGCGTTTGATCTCTGCATGCAAGTTTCGACTCCTTTGCTAACCAAAAACTTGCATAAGACCAGACAATCCCTGTAGACAAGAGCCTTCGGTCGCAAACCCTTGCCAAACGTACCGATGCAGGGGATTGCAAATCGTTTGACTCAGTCTGGCCGCCGGGAAGGTGACCGCCAGGTAAAAAAAGAAAACAATCCCCGGACAAGGACATCCAAGAGAATCAAGATATGCTTTCCAGGCCGGAACATAATAAAATTCGCAACCGCATAGCGCTCGTCAGCGCGAGTGGCTTACTGTTGCTAGTGCAGCCCTTGCAAGCTGCCCCACCCCGTTGGAAAGCGGCGGATTACAAGCGCACCAATTACAAGAACTACGATCAGCATCCAGCCCTGAAGCAAGTCATCGATTTCAAGAATCCCGATACTGCCGCTTTGGACGCTGCTATTTTTTTTGAAACCAATCGTGTTCGTAAAGAAAACAATCTGCCGCCTTTGCTATACCACCCTTTGCTAGAAAAGATGGCTTTGGGCCATTCCCGCAATATGGTGGAAAATGATTTCTTTGATCATGTGGACCCGGCCAGCGGGGCTAATCCAAAAGACCGGGCCCTGAAAGCCGGCATCAAGAATCCGTTTACGGCCGAGAATATTGCCCTGAATTTCGGGCTGCAGTACACTGCCAATCGGGATGTTTATATTATGGGTCCGGGACAATTCAGTTATCAGCAGGGCGGAGCAGCCATTCCGCCGCATACCTATGTTAGTCTGGCAAAGGCTCTTTTGGTTCAGTGGATGAATTCACCGGCCCACCGCGCCAATATTCTTTCTGACAAAGGCAAGGAACTGGGTTGCGGTGCTTATCTGTTTTTCAAGAAAGACTTTAATGACATGCCCATGTTCAAGGCCACGCAAAATTTTCAGTGGTTCGAGCCGATCCAGCCATAGGGACGACGACGCCGGGCACGGCAAACAACCGCAGATGAAGGCCGTAATGGCGCCAACGGTCAGTTAATGATCGACTCGCTCGATTTTTGCGCCCAGGCTACGCAGTCGCTCATCAATTCTGGTAAAACCGCGGTCTATCTGCGTAATGTTGCGAATGATGGACTCGCCGTGGGCGCACAGGGCAGCCAGGAGCATCGCCATACCGGCGCGTATATCCGGGCTGGAAACCACCTGGCCGGAGAGCGGTGACGGGCCCATAATTACGGCCCGATGCGGGTCGCACAACACAATACGAGCGCCCATGCTGATCAGGCGGTCGGTAAAAAACAGCCGCGACTCAAACAGCTTTTCATGCAACAGGATAGTGCCCTTGCACTGGGTTGCCGTGACCAGCGCAACCGAAGTCATATCCGCCGGGAAGCCCGGCCAGGGAGCGGACTCAATGCGCGAAATCGCACCGCCCAGGTCATTGTGGATTTCCAGGTTTTGTTCGGCGGGTACAAGGAGGGCATCGCCCTCTATACGGGTGACAATCCCCAGACGCGCAAATACCATCCGAATCATGCGCATATTATCGATATCAGCATCTTCAATCAGGAGTTCGCCGCCCGTAATAGCTGCCAGGGATATAAAGCTGCCGACTTCCAGGTAGTCCGGACCGATGCGGTGCGGCGCGCCCCGCAGTTCCGCGACCCCCTTGATTTGTAACAGATTGGATCCAATCCCGCTGATTTGGGCCCCCATGGCATTCAGCATCCGACACAAGGCCTGAACATGCGGCTCACTGGCCGCGTTGTGAATCACTGTGACCCCCTCGGCTAGCGCGGCTGCGCAAACTGCATTTTCGGTGGCCGTGACCGAGGCTTCATCGAGTAGTATGTCGGCCCCCTTCAGGCGTTCGCATTTCAGATCGTAACCATCTGGAAATACCTTGACTTTGGCACCCAGCGCTTTTAGGGCCAGCACATGCGTGTCCAGCCGTCGGCGGCCGATGCGATCGCCACCCGGTTTTGGTAAAAAGACATGGCCGCAGCGGGCCAGCAGGGGACCCGCCAGGGTAACACAGCCGCGCAGGCGGGTGGCCAGGTCCATCGGGATGTGGGTATCCATATCATGGCCGGCTGCAACCCGGATGCGCGTGGGATCATCCGGATTGAGGGGCCCGATCTCAACACCCAGCTGGCGGATCAACTCGATCATCAGGCGCACATCAGCGATATCAGGCACATTGCTGAGAATGACTTCCTCGTGAGTCAGCAGGGTTGCTGCGAGCAGGGGCAGGGCCTCGTTTTTATTCCCCTGGGGTTTGATACGACCGCTCAGCGGGACGCCGCCTTGCACTCGAAAATAGCTTTGGTCGTTACTTTCCATAATAATCTACCTGGCAGGTGTCATTCGGCCTGGCCGGCGCCGGATGGGCCGTTAGCCGGCTGCCAGCGTGTTTGTGCTGATCCAGGCCTGGTTTTTGGCGAGATAGTTTTGGTACAGATCGCTAAAATCGCCGACCACGCCGGCCTTGACCGCCTCCAGCTGAGCCAGATTTGTACTCCAGCGCTCAACGGCCGGAGTCGGGGCGTAAATGCCCGGCAAGCGATCCCGGATCAGTTCGAGGCGATAGAAAAAGGGCGCCGCGACTACATCCAGAAAGGCCAGCTCGGCGCCGTTGAAAAAGGGTCCCGGCTGCTCCTTTTCCAGCAGAAGGAAGACCTTCTGGATATCCTCCACGACCGCCCTCGTCGCGGCTTCGTCAGCCGCTCGACTGAGCCGATAGTTAGCGCCAAAGAGGCTGTCGATGATGCCCACGAAGGCTCGATTGCGGGCCTTGCGGAAGGGATCGGCCGGGTGCAGGCTATGGGAGGCGGTTTCGTCCAGATACTCCAAAATGGCAATGGATTCGAACAGGGGATCGCCATTCACACAGAGCACCGGCACCTTGCCGAGCGGTGAGATCTCCAGAAACCAGTCCGGCTTGTTTTCCAGATCGATGTAGCTGATCTCATATGCGCTTTGATTGTGTTGCAGCAGGGTTGCCGCGCGATGAACAAAGGGACATAATTTAAAACTGACTAGCTTGATACTCATGCAATACTCGCTGGAATAGTAACAAAGCGACTTTGTGCTGGTCAGTCAATCAATTCTGTTTGACTCGCAATCCGGATTCAGGAATCGTACAGTCATAATCCCTGGCAAAGGTAAGGAGCGCCCGGCTGGAAGCAGATAAATCAACAGACATGTTTCAAAGTCTTTTAGAGACAGAAGCGGATGGCCAGCCGGTGCTTTGTTTGCGCGTATTGCAGGATCTCAAGATGGAAACGGCGCACCTCTTTGCGCGCCAATTTGATGCCCTCTGGAATGACCATCCCTGGCAGTCGGTTTTATTGGACTTTGCGCGCGTGCGTTTCGTGGATAGCACGGGCCTTGGAACCCTGATCCAGTGCGGTGATCAGGTCCAAAACGGCTCGGGCAAGATGTACATTACCAGCTTGAACCCGTCGATTCGGGCTGTGTTTAAACTGGCCGGCCTTTACAAGGTTTTTCAGGTATTGGATGAAGCGGCCGCCTTTCAAAAATTCCCCGGGCTGGATTTTAATCGTCTGGTTTGAATAAAAACCGGCTGGCATCAAGCCAGGCCCTGATTCCAATCGACCGATATTGAGTATAGAACTATGTATCCGGAACAGCTAGCCCCTTCAACATCATTGCCCGGTCGCGATTGCGGCCCGGGTGCTGGCCGGCGACCGGCGCACAGCCCGTTTGCTGCCCGGCCGCAAACAGGCAGGATGCGGTCTTTGGGTCGCGGGGGCGTTTTGCTAGCGTTGTGGTTTGTCGTGGCAATCACGGCCTGCTCATCGTTTCAGCCGGAGTTGATCGTCAAACAGGCCGATGTGGCCCTGTTTCGGTTGGCAGATACAGTCTACCCGGACTCGGACGCCTCTTATCGGGCCGAGATTCCGCCGCCGGTCAGTTTTCCCCAATTAGGCCCGCAAAAGCTGGTCGATGTGCTCGGGAATTTACAATACCAGCGCAAGGGCATGTGGAGCGACATTGAGGGACCGGTTTTCATGGATGCGGAGCTGAGCGAACTGGCCGCCGCGATTCACGAGGTGCTGCCCAAACTGGCCGAAAATGAGCGCCTTTTGGTTGTGAGCCGCTTTGATGCCGACCGGTCCGTCCTGAGTCGCATGCACCTGAATACCATGCTCCTATGGGCCGATGAAAATGGCATTAATGTGGTTCTGGGCCTGATTCATGAGCCGGTCTTGCCGGATAATTTTCAAATGGAAGACGACTGGACGAAAGTGTTGCCGGTCAGCCTGAAGCAGGGTTTTCGCGACGTGCGGCTTTTGCCCGGCGACTTCTTCAGTTTTAAAGAAATCGACGGTCTGAAGCATCAGACCTGGGCTGTAATTCCGCTGAACAAACTGGACAGTCTGTCCTATGAGCGCAAATCTGACAGCGAAGGTGCGTCAACAGAAGGCCAGACGGAAAATGATGCGGAAGGCCAGACCAACCCCGGGCCAGCCGATCGACTGCGCCGCTTGCAGAAGGCCTTCGAAGAGGGCTTGATCACAGCGGAGGAATATGACAAAAAACGGGCAGCCATCCTGGAGGAGTTTTAGTTTTTTATCCATTGTTGTGCAAAGCTGCTCCTGACAGGACCAAAACCGCGGTTGGTTGGGTAAAAAAGGGTGGCGCAAAAGATCCCGATGTTGCCCTTGAAAGCAGCAATCCTGGATGGTCCGGTTCGGCAGGCATTGGGGGGCGAATTTGGCCGCCCTTCTGACTGACACACTTTTGCAAGAAGAAACTTTCGACTGTTTATTATGACACAAGCATCACCAACGCGCCATACCTATCGAGCATCCAATCAGGAGCAATTGAATCGCATCATTGATCGCAGTTTGCAGAAGCATACGACCATTACCCTGCGCACCTGGTATTTGAGCAAGGACGGCCAAAAGTCGCTGAACCGTATTCTGGAGCGCATACTGAGCCACTTTAATCGCATGGATTTGCATGACGTGCTCTACACGGCCTCCAAGGAAATTGTGATGAACGCGACCAAGGCCAATCTGAAGCGGCTGCTCTTTGGCCAGTTGGCCGACTCTGATCCGGACCCGGCGGAGTACAATCGTTTAATGACCCACTTCAAGGAAAACCTGAATGAGGAACGCATTCGGGAGATGAAGCATCAGTTCATCGCCAAAGGATACTTCGTTGATGCGACAATTTATTATAACCCGGAGGTCATCAATATCAAGGTCAAAAACAAGTTCCCCTTGTACCGCCAGGAGGAGCTGCGGATTCGGGAAAAATTTCATCAGGCGGAGGAGTTCTCGAATCTGATCGACTTTTATATGAAGCACGGTGATGATACCGAGGGAGCGGGCCTGGGTTTGACCATGGTCGGCATTTTGCTGGAGGAATCCGGAATCGACCGCCATTGCTTTACCATTTTTTCAAACCAATATGAGGAAACGGCTGCCAAGCTGGAAATTCCTCTGGTGGACAGCTATGTGCCCAAGCGCCGACGCTTTGAAAAGGAATTCGAGGAATCCTATCTGACCCTGGAAGCCTTTCGGGATGAATTTCGGCAGACTTTAAAGCAGCAGCCCTGACGGCCCGCGCCAGAACCGGGTCTGGATTGTAAACCGGCCGCTCGCCTGGCCACTAGACCGGTTTGACGGCTAGTGCTTCCATTGTATCTCCCCAGGCCTGCCAATCGGCATAACGCCGGTATAGCGCCGGCGGCAGCCAGCGTCTGAGGCCGCGGCACCGGCGCTGGTGATAGGACGCCGGCCAGATTTGCTGCAACTGCAAGCCGTAGAGGGCCAGGGTGCGTCGCAGGCTCGTCGGGTCGTAGTCCACAAAGTGATCTCGCGGGTGTGTGGCAACCCAGGCGGATTTATCCCAATGATAAACAGGCCCGCGCGTTGAGGGCAAGGCCAGATACAAAAGGCCTCCCGGCCGCAGGCACTGCTGGATTGTTTGCCATAAACGGACCTGCTCTGCAATATGTTCCAGGGTATAACAGGCTACAATCAGATCATAGCTTTCAGAGAGCCATTCCCGGTCTAAAAAGGCGCCCTCAATTACCGCCAACCCGAAATGCTCGCGAGCGTAGGCGGCCGCGTACTGCGAGATTTCACTGCCGGTGGGCTGCAGGCCTGCCTCGCGGGCTTCATCCAGCAAAAAACCCGTGGCGCAGCCAATTTCAAGCAGATTGGTGACCGAACCGGGCGCAGCGCCTTGCAGGGCGCGTTCCAAACGCCGGCGCGCTGCCTGGCGAATCAAAAATTCGTCTGCGATATAGGTGCGTCGATATTGCTTTTGATACTCGCTTAAAAAATAGTCATCTTCGTACAGCACAGAGCGGGCATCCAGATTGTAAATCGTTCCGGTCTGGCGCCCGCGCTGGAAAGTGTCCGGTAAGCCGTTAATCGTCTGCAGGGACTCCCCGGCATGTCTTGGGATAGTGTTTGCCACTTCAAGCACTGCGCAACCACCCCGGCTCGATCAGATCCACGGGACAATAGTAACGGTTGCCGGCATGATACAGCCACAGGCTGCGATCAACCGAATCCTGTTCATACTGTAAGGGACAACGTAGTTCTATGATCTCATCGAAGCGAATCTCGGGGTCCAGCAACAGGGCCTGATTAGTATCAACATGCAGTTCGATCAGGTAGGAGCGCCCCTGGTGGGGATCCATTTGGTGGGTGCTGCGCAAGGGACCCAGGCGGCCATCGCTGCCTAGCGTTTGCACCCACTGTAGATCCCGAGCGGCCCGAAAAAAGCTGGTCGCCAGGCTAATGCGCGCAATCAGCGGGACCGGCAGAGCGATGGCGATCCGGGCCTGCAGGACCTGGAAAGCGACGCGTTGCGGCGCTTTGTCTGCTTGCCTGGGAGCTGGAGGAACGGGATCGGCGACTTCCACGACCCTGGCACCGCTGGACCAGCCGGAATCCTTGTGTAGCAGGGGCCGCAGTTTTTGATAGGCGGCGATGACGGCATGGCTTTTTTGGTGCGCCCAGTCCAGGCTGTCCTGGTTTAAATCTGGATGATATTTCTTGATCAGGCTCCGAAAGTGGCGGTCTAACTCGTGGATCGCCGGCTTTTCGGCCAGCTCAAGTTCCGATAGCAATCTGGCAATCATGGCACTTTCATAGTCCGGCCGGCCTGTGGGCCTGGAGTGATACTATTAATTTCGGTTTGTTTGAGCGCTCTGGGTGTCCTTTTTTCGCTGCCAGATGGTGACGGCTTCTAATTGGCCAAAATGACCGCGCTGGAGCTGCCATTCAGAGCGGGGACGCAAATACTGTTCCAGCACAGGTTCCCAGTTCATATGATCGTCGAGGATGAAGCAATCGATCGTATCGTAGCGCCGAAAAAGCCACGAGCGGGCCATGGACTCGTCGGGGAAGGCGGCCGGCCAAAGCGCTGAGCGCTCCGTTGGTCCCTGGAGGGGGTACAAACTCAATTTACCAGGTACGAATTCGAGCACCTCGAGGTCCGGTCGCCTGGTGCGTAGCAGAAAATAGGGGTCCGGTCGTAGACGTAAGTAGACGGATTGGCAGGTTTGACTGTTTGTCAGCAGCCAATCATTCAGCTGCGTCACGCTGGCCCTTTGCTGCCAGATCAGTTTCTCGCGTACAGCAAAGATCAGCATCGTACTGAGAGCAAAGCCCAGGCTGATGAGTAAAATCAGGGTCATCACCCGGCGTCCGGCGAGCTCCGGCTCCATGAGAGCGCGCCAGGTAAAAGGCGGTTGCTCTGTTCGGGGCCACAGTTCCTTGATTGCCTGCCAGGCTGTGTTGTGGCCCTGAAGGAGATCGGCGGCCTGCAACTCCAGGCAGCAGACAAGTAGAAAGGGCATTACATAAAGTGTGTACCAGCCCTCAGATGAGATAAAGACCAACGTTGTAACCGCGATCCAGACCAGCGCCATCCGCCAGTCGCTCGCCGGCCAGAGGGCGCGCCCCTGCCGGCCGGACTGGCGCAAGCGCACTGCCAAATAGAATCCGGCCAGGCCCAGGGTGATCCCGATCCAAAGCACCGTCAGGCCCATCGCCAGTTTGCCGCCGCCATTTTGACTGATAAAGACCTTCCAGGCGCCGCCCGTGTCGCCGCTGATCAGATTGAAAATATCCTGTTTTCTTTGCAATTGCATGCCAAATTGCAGGCGAAACAAATCCAGGTGCCGCGCGATATAAACCAGCCAGGGAGTCAGGGCCGCCAGACTGCCTGCCGCGATCCAGGGCCACAGGCGCAGCCTGGGCAGGGTGATGATTACAATTATCGGCAGCAGCATAATAGCGATCGGGTGGCTCATGGCGGCCAGTCCGGTCGCAAGGCCGGCCAATAGAGCCAGCCAGCGCGAGCGCACCGGCAAATCGGCCCGGATCAGTTCGATCAGGGAGTACTGCGGTGCGTCCGGGTTGCCTTGAAAAAAGCGGTGATGCTCGCTGAGGAGTAGCAGGCTGGCCATCAGGATCCACAGCAGGGTCAACATATCCATGCGGATGGTATTGGCCGAACGCAAAAAACTGAGGTCCAGCACCAGTGTGAACAGAATCAGAACCTGCCAACCGCGGCTTACCTGGCGCTGGCGGGCGTAGGTTTGCAGGCTGATCAAAACCAGGGCCGCCAGGCTAAAACTGAACAGCCGCCCAACCAGCTGACTCTCGCCGCAAATCTTGTAAATGCCAGCCAACAGGGTCATAAAAAGCGGGCTATTCCAGAGAGTGGCCTGGTCCATGCCCGGGATCAGACCCTGCAGTACGGGAGTTATCAATCGTCCGCTGGTAGCCAGGGCGGCCGCCGGACTGGAAAAGAGGGCCTCATCGGGCCAGGCCAGGGGCCAAACGGCGTAAAAACCCCCCAGCCACAGCAGCATCCATGCCAGGCTGATGAGTACCAGCCTCATTTTTTTGCCGTCTGGATGGCTGTGTCCTGTCGATCGCAGATGTGAAAGAGGTGGTCTATCTCGACAATTTGCAGGATCTTGAGGACATTCGGAGTCAGCGCAAACAGGACCAGCTTGCGGTCAATCTGTTCCATGCGTCGGCGAATGGACACCAGCGAGCGAATACCGGAGGACGACATAAACAAAACGCCGGCCATATCAAAGCACAAATGGCTGCTGGTCGCAGCGCTACGGGTCAGCACTTCGGCCTCCAGCACCTGGGCCTCATCCAGATCGAGGCGTCCGGCCAGGCGCACAATGACACATTCGGGATCGCTTGTGTCCCAGTCCAGCTTGAGGCTATGCGTGCTCATGGGGTGCACAATCAAAACTGCCTGGTATTTGTCATGTGGTTTTTTCATCGGCCAGCGCCGGGCAATTCGGCCCTGCGGCTCTTCACCGGGCTATGATTCGGTCTGGGGGTTACAAGCGCCCGCTGGCGCGAAATAGCTCTATCACGGACTGTAGATCAGCGGGAGTATCGACCGAGGGCATCGAGTTACGGGTGACATAGACCCCGATGTGGTGATCGTTTTCTAGCGCCCGCAGTTGCTCCAGAGACTCGCTTTCCTCCAGCACGGAAGCAGGCAAATGATTGTAACGTAGCAAAAAATCGCGCTGATAGGCGTAAATACCGAGATGCAGGTAGTAGGCGTCCTTTGTTTCCTTGCGCGGGAAGGGTATCAGGGAGCGCGAGAAATACAGGGCCCGCTGCCCGTGACTGATTGTGACTTTCACTCGATTGGGAGACAGGGCGTCCTCGTTCTCGCGAAAGGGTCGTGCTGCCGTGGTCATGGACCACTCGGGGTGTTCTCGCTTGAGCCGGGCCACGCCGTCGATTAATTCGGCTTCGATCCCGGGTTCATCGCCCTGGACATTGACGATTACATCATAGTCCGGCATTTGAATGGCGACCTCGATCAATCGATCGGTGCCGGATTTATGGTCGGGCCGGGTCATTACTACCGGCGCGCCGAAATCCGCGCAGGCCGCGCGAATGCGTTCATCATCGGTCGCAATCACTACCAGATCCAGCTCCTGGCTTTGCAAGCAGGCCTCATAAACCCACTGAATCATGGGTTTGGATCCAATTCTGGCCAGGGGCTTGCCTGGAAAGCGTTCCGATGCGTAGCGGGCCGGTATGGCGCCGAGGGTGCGGCTCATGGATTGACAGAGTCGCGCTGGGGCAGTACTTCTTCAAGGCTTTCTTCAATGTCAAAAAAGTCGCGTGTAAAATAACGCACCCGTTGATCGAGCAATTGCATCAGCACAAGGTAGTCCTTGAGAATATTGATGCGGTTCTGGACCTTGCTGACGTCCACCGTAGCCGGTTCCAGGTCCAGCTGGTAAGCCGGCTTGTCGAGACCGCTTTTTTTATCGCGCAGGTCGCTGCCTGTGTAAGTCCGAAAGAGCTTGCCATCCATTGCCTGGATGCCATCGCGCGTATAGGACAAAAAATCAACCGCGTAACCTTCCAGTACGGTTTTATCAGGCTCGGAATTGTGCTGGTTGACAATCATTTGTCCGTACCAGTTGCGATGGTAGCGCAGCTCGGTTCGCTGGATGGCTTCACGTTCGCGAAATTCGATGCGACTGACAAAACCGTTATCAGACCAGTAGACCAGGGCTTCGGCGCTGTAGACCATGCGGTCGCGTAGTCCGTAGGCTGTTTTGGCCTCGGAACGCAGCGGAAAGCGGCTCTGCTTGTCTTTAATGAAACCGGCCTTTTTGATCCACGGCTCCAGTTTGCTGATGCCGCGCTGATAGTCCGCAATCTCGCGCTCCAGATTCAGGATGATTTGTTTTTGCTGTTCGTCCGCCTGCTGTATTTCCGGCTGATCCTGGGCCGGAATCAGACCGGGCAGTCCCAAAAGCACGAGTAACAGACTGATTCCAGGGCGTTTCATTGGTTTCTTTGACGTGATAAAGTAGCTGTTTATTTACAGCTGCCTCTAACAGTATCGACTTGCCGCGCGTTTTTCCTCACTCAAAGAAATTCAGCTTTTCTCCAGCCCAATTCCGTGGTTCGGCCCTGCTTTGGCCCCGGCCCGCTAAAAACCGCGCGGATTATGTCTTTTTTGACTTATGCTTTTTACTACAGCGCCGATCCTGAGTGTGACAGGGTGTCCTGACAGGCGCCGGTCAATACAGATTGCCGTGCATCCGTTTGCAGAACCGGATGAACCGGGAAGGGAATAAAACGCAATGAATATCTTTGTCAATAATCAGGAACTGGAAGCCAGTCTGCAAGGAGAGCAAAATCTGGAGCAGGTCTACGAAGCGGTAAATCGCTGGATCAGTGAAAACAAGCGTTATATCCTGGGTATGCAGGTGGATCAAAACGAGATTGCGATCGGCGAATTAAAGGATTTGAGCACCAGTGAAGTAGAACGCTTTGACTTTTTTGTGGGCGATGAACTGGATATGATGCTGGGCACTCTTGAGGAGCTGGACCGCTATGTCGATCAGATCGGGTCCACCCTGTTCGAGATGCATACTGTAGAAAGCAAGGACCGCGAGAATTTACAAGAAGGTCTGCAATGGATCCGCCAGATACTGGAAAGCTTTGCCATCATCATGAAAATGGAACTGAGTGCCATGAGTGTGCTGGCTCCCGGCAGCGATGCCAACGAAGCTGTGGATCAAATTCTGGAACGACTCGAATTGCAATGCCAAACATTCGCCCGGCATAGCGATCGTGATGCGATTGAAGGCTTTTTGGAAGATTTGCGCTCCTTTAAATTTTTCATTATGAAGATGAGCCTGCAGCTGCGGACCATGAGCGCTCGCGAATCGGAGCTGATTGCCATCGTAAAGCGCTTTGCAGAAAATCTGGATCCCATGGTCGCCAAAATTGTCGCCATCAATACCGATTTCAGTGCCGGCCGCGACGAGGACGGCTTTACCAATCTGGAAAGCCTGACCGCCGAACTGAATGAGTACCTGTCGGCCCTCTTCGCGCTGGACTATCAGTTGCGTCAAAAGGAAGGGGGCGTCGATTTACGGGCCATTGAAGTTGATGGCCAAAGTTTCTACCAGATGGCGCGCGAGCTGACGGACCAGCTGCGAGAACTCAACAAGGCGCTTGAGGAGAACGATATCGTGGCCACCGGCGACATCCTGGAATATGAACTGGCGGAAAAGCTGCAGCAGTTGGGACCCTGGCTGACAGAGATTATGCAATTCGTGCTTGCCAAAGAGGGGGCTTGATGCATTGCTAACGGGTGTCGTTTGCTGCACAGCTCCTGAGCCTTTTTTACCGCCATCAACTGCCCATCGTACCGGTTTGTAGCCGCTTTGATCCAGCGCATCCGGCGGACGGTCGTCTGCTGGGGTGGCTGCTACAAAGCAAGCTGGTGGCCGCCATGAGCGATCTGGAAGCGGCCGATCAACTGGGACCCGAGATCCCGCCGGCACTCCTGAGCCAGCAAGCAGCACCGCATTTACTAGAACGTTTGCTGCAAAAAAAAGAGATTCCAGTCCTGAATTTGGCCGCTCAAAATCTGGGCTCGGCGGATGCAAGCCAGGTGCGCCAATGGATGCGTGAAAGTGCCCGCTTGCCATTAGCTAGTGCGGAGGCCCGCGCTGCGACTGATCGCCCATCGGTCTACAGCAATCGCGGCGGTGTCGCCAACCGGGATTCGGGCAAAAGCTGGCTGAGTGCTTTGGCCTTGCAAAACCTGCCCTGGCCCTTGTTCGCGACCGATATGGCCGGTGTGCCGCTTTTCTTTAATCGTCACTTTGAGGAGCACATACTGCCACACCCGGTGCTCGGCAATTCGATTGATGCAGCGCGTAGTTACTTTCGCGAGCTGTTGGTGAATCTGCTGGCCGACACAATCGCAACGCAGGCCAGAGGGGAATGGACCTGTTATGACGCGCCCTTGAACATGGAAATCCGGATCTGCGCCCTGCAGGAACAGGATCAAATCAAGGCCTACCTGTACACCTTTCAGGCCGCCCACCAAAGCAGCGCCATGCAGTCCTGGTACCAACGATTACAATTAGAAGGGAATCTGGATGCGGTCCTGGAGGACTTTGAGGGGCGCTTGATCGCCCACGCCCTTTTAGAACATGATCTGAATATATCACATACCGCCAGGGCGCTGAATTGCAAGCGTACCACTCTGCAGCATCGAATTACGCGTCTGGACCTGGAGAATCGCTTTGCAGAGCTCCAAAGCGACCAGCCGGTTCCGCGCCGCCGGCGATCGCGCCGGGAAATGGAAGCCGCCCGGCTAAGCGCAGCGGAAAAGGGGCCGCAGGGCGAGTCTGCGGCCAGCCGACCGGTGGCATCATCCGGTTCACAAAAAAAGACCGCCAAAAAAACTCGACGTTCCGCGCAGCAAAAGCCGGTCAAATCCGGCGGGCCATCATTGAAAAAGACTGCTGTCCGTTCCGTCC
>JAGRNA010000160.1 GCA_020441005.1 Leptospiraceae bacterium | reverse complement strand
CCGACCAGTCACCCGGAGTTCCGACCAGTCACACGGAGTTCCGTATCGGCGGCTGAAATAAATGTTTGTCATGATTTTGAAATAATAATCAATGCCTTCAATGAGCTCGCTCAATCGCCCGGTCAACATTTCACGAGACAAAAACGGTATACCACATATCAAAGCCGAAAGCATCCCCGACGCCTGCTACGGCCAGGGATATGTGCACGCCAAAGACCGCGGTCTCCAGCTAGTTTTAATGCGCATCCTGGGACAAGGCCGGGCCAGCGAGCTTCTGGATAGCAGCGATGAGATGCTGGGTGTCGACACGTTTTTTCGCAAAATGAACTGGAGCGGATCTATGACCCGGCCAGCGGCAGACCTGAGCGCCTTTGGCCGCGAGTGTCTCGAAGCCTACGCCGCCGGCGTTAACGATGGTCTCAACGGTCGTTACCCTTGGGAATTCCGGCTACTGGGGGTGCAATATGAGCCATGGACAATCCAGGAAAGTATTTTAATCTCGCGGATGGTTGGTTATCTGACTTTGGCCCAGTCGCAGGGCGAGGTGGAGCGCTTTATCGTCGAGATGATCCAGGCCGGTGTAGCGCCTGAATTGCTAAATGAGTTATTCGAGCACAATTTAGAGGGTCTGGATATTGAACTGGTAAAATCAGTCAAGTTGCAGCATCAAACGATACCAAAACATCTCCTGTGGGAGCTCGGCGCTCCGCGTTTCATGGCTTCCAACAACTGGGTTTTGGCCGGTTCCAAAACTGCCAGCGGCCATCCGATGGTTTGCAACGATCCGCACCTTGAGGTCAACCGCATACCCAATGTTTGGCACGAGATTGTGATGCAGGTTGGCGAGAATTATTTAATGGGCGGCTGCATGCCTGGCGCGCCGGGTGTTCTCTCCGGGCGTAATCGCGAGCTGGCCTGGGGAGTGACCTATGCATTTATGGACAGTGAAGATTCCTGGATCGAAAAATGCAAAGACGGTCAGTATTATCGCGAAGACAGCGGCTGGCAGTCTTTTGCCAAACGAATAGAAGTAATCAAGCGCAAAAAGAAAGCCGATGCCACGGTAATCTTCTACGAAAACCACCATGGAGTATTGGACGGCGATCCATATGCAGAAGGCAGCTATCTGGCTACCCGTTGGGCCTGCGACAATTCCGGAGGCCGGACACTCAGCCAGATCCTCGAAATGTGGCGGGTGACCACCGTCGCGGGGGGGATGGAAACTCTGGGCCAGGTAGAGACCGCCTGGAATTTTGTGTTCGGCGACCGCCAGGGAAATATTGGCTATCAAATGTCCGGATTGATGCCCTTGCGGGCCGGGAGCAGCAGTGGTCTGATTCCCTTGCCTGGCTGGATTCCAGCCAATGACTGGCAGGGCTTTGCCAAAGTGGACGAGCTGCCCCGTGCTCTAAATCCAGACCAGGGTTTCTTTGTCACCACCAACAATGATCTCAATCAATGGGGTATTCGCCGTCCGCTCAATATGCCGATGGGCCCCTATCGAGCCGAGCGCGTTGAGCAGGTGCTGGCCAGCCGGGAAAATTTTACCAAAGAAGACATGTTCAAGCTGCATTACGATGTCTATTCCACCCAGGCGGAACAATTTATGCAGATTCTGATTCCGCTATTGCCAAAGACCCCCCAGGCTGAAATTCTGCGACAATGGGATTATACCTATACACCAGAATCAAAGGGAGCCTGGTTATTTGAAGAGGTTTATCATGCCCTGTACCGCGCTGTATTTGGCGGCAAGGGCATCGGCACCCAAATTATAGATTATTTACAAAATGAAACCGGGATGTTTATTGATTTCTACATCAATTTTGATACCATCCTGCTAAAATCAGACTCAAGCTGGTTTGGCGGTGAAAACCGTGACGATCTATTTCGAGGTGTACTTGCAGCGGCCCTGGACGTGCAGCCGCGCTGCTGGGGTAGCGGCCAAAAAGTGCGCCTTTCCCATATTCTATTTGGCAAAACCATGCCGGCTTTTCTGGGCTTTGACCGCGGACCGATTACCATTATTGGCGGACGGGCCACGCCGCACCAGGGCCAGATCTATCGCAGCGCCAACCGCCTGACGACATTCGTGCCTTCCTTCCGGATTATCAGTGAGCTGGAAACAGATAGCAGCCATACCAACCTGGCTGGCGGTGCTGTCGACCGTCGATTTTCACGCTACTACTGCAATGACCTCGACAACTGGGTCCATGGCAACTACAAGGAACTCAGGCCGGACAATGCGTCCGGCAAGTTTCCCTGATCTGGCAGCCCATTCTCGCCCGGCGTATTTTGACGATGAGCTTTTCCATCAAAATCAATCATGGCGATCGGATCATTGTATACGTTCATCAAGGCTCTATAACCAAAGAAGATATTGGCGCTGCCTGGGTCGAGTTACTGGCACTGCCTGAGTTTAGCGCCGGCGGCTATCACTTGCTCTCCGATTATCGCCAGGCCGAGTTTCAGATCACCCCCGCTGAAGTACACGCCATCAGTGATTATCTAGCCGGTATCGCGGAGATCCTGAATGGCAAACGGCAGGCCATACTGGTGCACGACCCACACGATACGGCCATAACCTACCTTTTTAGCGCTGAAGTATTGCAGCGCATTGGTTTTATCGTCAAAGCGTTCAGCACCGAGGCAGCCGCGCTTCATTGGTTGAGCCGCGATAATTTATAGAGCCCATTTTACAGAACCTGAAATGAATCCGGCTCTGTACCTGTATCAATCCTGATTACCGAAACCCGCACATCTGCCAGAATAGCGAACCCGTCAGACCTTGCCTGCCTGGAGCCGCCACAAAACAGAGATCAACAGCCAGACGAAGGTGCGCAGCGTCATTGCCTCAATACTTTGCACCGCCAGGTGCTCGCGAAAGACAAGCAGCATTAAACCCAGAACCAGTCCATGCAGTATGGCAATCAGGATGGCCAGGTTCACGGCATACTTGTGGCGCAAGATAGCCAGGCTGGCAGCCAGCAGTGACATGAGGCCCATCACCATATTATAGACAATCAGGCTAGTGTGATAAACATAACCCGGATTGTAATACCCCCCAAGCACAAGAGAGCCCGCCACCAGCGGAGCGACTCCCAAAAAAATCGCTAATCCAACCCCAATCAAGAAAGAAATGTTTCGGGCGGTTACAAGCATACGAGTATCACGCAGACAATCACTTTTCCTGATGCACCTGGGCCGCAAAGCTGCGCGGCAAGCAAACAGTGAAGCAGCTGCCCTGGCCCACAGTACTGTGCACGCTTATCCGGCCCTGATGAATCTCCACCAATTCCTGGCACAATAAAAGACCGAGTCCCGATCCACTTTCATTGTTTGTTCCTGGCAGGCTATACAATTTATCTATTTGAAACAGAGTCTGGATACGCTCTGCTGCAATCCCCACACCTGTATCGGTAACCAGCAACTCCATATGAGACTCGTATTGCCTGGACTCCAGGGTGACCGTACCACCCAACCCGGTAAATTTCAGGGCATTGGATACCAGATTCCGCAAAATTGTTTCCAACATGGCTGGGTCAGCTTCGATTTGCGCCTGTCGATCCACTTTATTCAGCAGGTGAACTCCTTTATGCGCGGACTGCTGCTGGAACAGGGCAATGATCGAGCTTTCTATGATTGCATACAAATCGACTGTTTCCGGTTTTATTTGCAATAATCCTCTCTCCAGACGCGACCAATCCAACAGTTTATTTAATAATTCAAGCGTCTGCCTTGAACTTTGTAATAAATGGTCCTGGATCTGCGATCGATCTGCATCGTTCAGTCCGGAATCCTTCATCTGCAGTATTTCCAGTCCATTGACCAGACTGGCCAGCGGGGAACGCAGATCATGGGCCATGATGCGCATAAAGCGCTCCCGAGACTGGTTGGCCATTCGCAAATCGGCCGCGGAGCGTTGCAGGGCTTCTTCGGCTTCTTTGCGCTCGGTAATATCGATTCCCATCTTGAGAATCAACGACCGGCCCGCCAGATCCTGAAAGGGAATCGCGGTCATTTGATAGAAACGACCATTGGCCAATTGAAAATCCATAGCCAGTTTCTGAGGAGTGGCATATAGCTGCATGGTTTGGCAGTCCGCACAGGGAGCACTCTGGCCCCGGGTCAACTGGTAACAGGTCTGCCCGGAAGGTTCGCCAAAAATTTCTTTAAAATATTTATTGGCAAAAGTAATTGAATAATCATCGGCCAGCACATAGACCATCGCGTGCATGCCGTCCAGCAAATCTTGCAGATATTGTCTTTCATTGTCTAATCGCTGCTGCAGTTGCCGGCGCTCGGAAATATTGCGCACATAAGCCATGACTTCATCAGCACCGCTCGGCAGCATGCGAGCCTCGAAATATTGTAATCCCAACCCCTTAGTCATCATTTCGTACTCAAAGATCTGCATTTCACCGCTATCCAGAGTCGCAGCAATCCGGGCATCGATCAAATCCGCAAATTCAGGCGGTGTAAAGTCCCGATTGCGCTTGCCGATAAAATCAAAGTCCGGCGCGACATGCAGCTCTTCATCCGAAGCCTTGAAATCCAGATACACGCCCTCGCGATTGATCCGAAAAAACATATCCGGGATCAGACTGATTGCGATACGTCTCTCCTGCTGTGCCTGCGCAACAGCACTCTGTAGTTTTTTGCGCCCGGTAATTTCGGTTTGAAAACTGATCCAGGCCGGTCCGATTTCACTACACTCGAAGGAATGAATCCGCGCTTTGGTATAAAACAGTGATCCATCCTTGCGGCGGTTTTGCAGCTCACCGCTCCAGCGGCCCGCCGCTTTTAGCTCTGCCAATATTGTCTCTGCCACGCTATGATCAACTTCCGTATCATCAGCATTCAAAACGGATACAGTACAACCAATCAGCTCACCACTAGCATAACCGAACATGGCATCAAAGGCCGGATTGGTGTACAGGATAGAGCCATCCAGATCACGGACCAGATTCACACCTTCGGTCATCAGATCCAGACTGCTTTGAAGCAAGCGGTTCAGGCTCTCCGCTGAAACGCCGACGGTTGCCAAAACTGCCTGCCTGCGCTGGTCGGTGCCAGCGAGTTTTCGCCCGCCATCAGATTCGGATTTCATTTCCATGCTAAAATCAAAGCTTCCACTTCCAACGCACCGGCTACCGGTCTTCCGCCAGGGATGCCAGACTATGACGAACAGTTTCTACACTGCAAACCTTTTTTCCAATACAACCGGGCTGCAGTGCGTTTATGGCCGCAAGGACAGCATGCGTGGAATCGATTTCCAGCGCATTGAACTATGGCAATTTTCACATACAACCCGGAAGAAAGCAAGACTAAAACAGGAACCCTGGACAAAATCAGCCGGAGCTGCTGCCATTTTGATCCACGCAAAGGCCCGAAATCGGTGCCGTTCGTTCGTTACTGGAGTACAATACGGACGGGTTACACCCTGGATACTCTGCAAGCCTGTTTTTATGCTGACAACAGGATAAATGATATGAATAGTGTCAAATATCCTATCCTGGACAATCAGCGGAACACAGCACATGAGCACGGAAAATCAACCTCCCCAGGCCTATCGAGAATTTATCGCTAAATATCCGCAGCTCGGCGAGGCCTGGGAACTTTTGGCCGCGGCCGGCAAGGAAGGGCCCCTGGACGCCACCACGCAACGTCTGGTCAAATTTGCGATCGCCATTGGAGCCGGCAAAGAGGGCGCCGCGCATGCCAGTGTGCGCAAAGCGCGCAAACTGGGCATTGCACGCGAAGAGCTGGAACAGGTAGTGGCCCTGGCCGCCTCCACCCTGGGACTGCCTTCCGCCGTGGCGGCCAACAAATGGATTGCCGATATATACGAAAAATAGTGGCTAAGGAGCAACAAATAAACATTAGCAACAGCACGCAAAATATTGAATTAAAACGATAAAAAGCATATTAGAGCCTTCATCTCTACCGCCTACGTTCACAGAATACGGCGCTGAGACGATACGGCACCGCTGGAAACGGCCGTGTCTCCCGTGTTTGGAAAAGGACATCTATGAAATCTAAAAATAAACTGATATCAGTCGAGTCAGCCGGTGGGCTAATCCTGGCCCGCTCTCTTCGTACTGCACGCCAACGCGCAAGCCTGACGGACTGCCTGGGCCGTATACTGGCCCAGGATGTGAGCGCTGACCGCGACTACCCGCCTTACGACCGAGCCGCTATGGACGGGATTGCTGTTCGCCGCGCCGATCTGGCCGGCAATAGCGCCCTGCACATCGCCGGCATACAAGCTGCCGGTCAAAACCGCCAGAAATTGCCCGCCGGGCCAAAGGCGCTGGAAGTAATGACCGGCGCCATTCTACCGGCCGGCAGCGATACAGTCATCCCCTACGAAGAATTGGAGCTGCAAGATCAAAGAGCGGTAGTGCATCAAAAATGGATCGATCTCTACAGCGGGCAGCCTTATGTGAATGTGCACCGGCAGGCGAGCGACTGCCGCAAGGGCGACCGGCTGATTCGTCAAGGACAGCGCATAGGAGCCGTGCAGCTATCTACCCTGGCTACTGTCGGGCTGGTGCGGCCCTGGATTGTACAGCCGCCGGAATTCGCCTTTTTATCCACCGGTGACGAGCTAGTCGATCCCGCTGAGAAACCACGACAGCATCAGGTCCGTATTTCGAATGTCTATGCCCTCAGAGCCCTGCTCAAGGAGTGGTCCGGCCTGCCAGCCACCATTCACCATGCCGCCGATGCCTTACAGCCGTCCATTGATCAAATCCAGTCCATTTTGGCGGCATGTAGCTGGCTGATTATCTGCGGAGCCGTTTCCAAAGGCAAATATGATTTTATACCGGCGGCCCTGAAAGCCCTGGGCTTCAAGACTCACTTTCACGGCATTCAGCAGCGGCCCGGCAAGCCAATGCTTTTTGCCAGCCGGGGCAAAAAACTGGTCTTTGCCTTGCCTGGAAATCCGGTATCGGCCATGGTGTGTTTTCGGCGCTATGTGCTGCCGGCCCTGGCCAGCCATTTGCCCGACTCCACCCCGCTCAGCCGACCAGGGGCAGTCCAGCTCACTCAACCGATCCGCTTTCCAAAGCAAATGCAATACTTTCCATTGGTGACAGTGCAGCCGGATGCTAAAAACCGCCTGACGGCAGCGCCGGTTGCCGCTTCTGGATCCGGCGACCTGATCGCTCTGGGCCAGTCGCATGGTTTTTTAGAGCTGCCGGCCCACAGGGATCAATTCCGTGCCGGATCCAGGCAGGCCTATTGGCCCTGGGTTCCGGATCAGGGGTCCCGGCAATGATCAAGTCGGCTGCAGTCTCATCCCGGAGCGTGCTGGTCGATCCGCACGGCCGCACCATCCGCAAGCTACGCTTGTCCCTGTTAGATGCCTGCAATGCCAGCTGCCTGTACTGCATGCCGGAAAAACGGCTGTTTGAATCCCTGCAAAGAGGACTGCCCATTGCCGAATTGCTCGAAATCGTGGCCCGACTGGTTCACTATGGGATCACCACAGTCAGAGTTACCGGCGGTGAACCAACCCTGCACCCGGATTTCATTGAATACATGCAGCGTCTGTCACAGCTGCCAATCGAAAGACTGGCGTTCACGACCAATGCGATCCGCCTGCACCAGTTATTGCCGCAGCTGGAATCTACAAACTGCCGCCACATCAACATCAGCCTGGACAGCCTGCAGGAAAGCGGCTTTAAGCGGATCACCGGGCGCGCTGCGCTCGAAGCAGTGTTGGCCGGTATTGATGCGGCCCTGGAACGCGGTTACACTATCAAACTCAACTGTGTGCTGATGCGCCATTTGAATGATCATGAAATTCCCGACTTTCTGGCCTTTGCCCACCGCAAAGGGATCGAGATACGTTTCCTGGAATTGATGAATATCGGAATCGCCGGTGATTATTTCCAGCAGCACTATTTCAGCGCGGCGGAATGCCTGGCAGCCATCGCCCTGCACACTACGGTGACCCGGCTGCCAAGTGAGCTCGATGCAACGGCTATTCAATACCAGACAGAGCAAGGAGCCCGCTTCGGCATCATTGCCTCGGAGAGCATCCCTTTTTGTCAGCATTGTTCCCGCTGGCGGCTATTGCCCAACGGAGAGCTGCGCGCCTGTCTTTTTCAAAGCGATGGCATCTCCCTCTGCGCTTGCAGTCCCGCCGAGTTTGAGGAGCGACTGCACACTGTGCTCCGTCGTAAACCTACAGAACGCCTCGTCCGCCAGGAACAGGATATGTACCAAATTGGAGGCTGAATGAATTCACTAAGCCACATTAACCCAAACGGACGGCCGGCGATGGTCGATGTCAGTTCCAAAGCAGTCAGCAACCGATCCGCTCATGCCCGCTGCCAAATGCAGCTACCACCGGCAACCATGGCCACCTTCAACGGCACAGATTTTGATAATGCCAAGGGCGCTGTAATCAATACAGCCATTATTGCGGGCACTCTGGCAGCCAAGAATACGGCCCAATTGATTCCTTTGTGTCACCCCCTGCCCCTCGAGGACTGCCAGATCGCAATTGAGGTGCATCCCGACGGCCGCCTGGATATAGACTGCCGGGTCAAGACCAGTGCCCGGACTGGTGTCGAAATGGAAGCCATCACGGGAGCCAATCTGGCGGCAATCTGTCTCTACGATATGCTCAAAGCAACGTCTCCAGCGATAGAAATCCGGTCCTGTTACCTGGTATCCAAGACCGGCGGCAAACGGGATTACCAGCGGGAGGCCGTCCATGCAGAATGACCCGGTCAACGGCGGCTTCAATGCAGAAAGCAGCGCGCCCCCTGTTCACGCCGGCACCAGGGAACTCTACGGGCTTTTACTCTGCGGTGGTCAAAGCCGACGCATGGGAACCGACAAGGCCCTCTTGAGTTATCATCAAACAACCCAGCTGGAACATGCGCTCGGTTTATTAAAAAAATTTACTGCCCGCACCTATATTTCTGTGAATCCGGGCCAGTCGGTTCAGGCGCCCTACTCCGGTTTTCCACAAATTGTGGACCCTCCGGCCCTGGGGGGTCCCATTGCCGGCATCAAGGCCGCTTTCAGCCGCCACCCTGAACACAGCTGGCTGGTACTGGCTGTGGACCTGCCCCTGGCAGATGAACAAGCGCTGCATAAACTGGTGCAGGAACGCCGCTTCGATAAAGAAGCCACCTGCTTTATCAGCCCGACTGATGGGCTGCCAGAACCGCTGTGCGCGATCTATGAACCAGCCATCCTGACAGCAGTGGATGACGCAATTGCCGGACAGAAATTTTGTCCCCGGAAGGTACTTTTGAATAGTAACATTCATGGTGTCGACCAGCAAACTCATCAATGGACT
>JAGRNA010000159.1 GCA_020441005.1 Leptospiraceae bacterium | reverse complement strand
AAGGCAAGGAGCACCTGAAAGAAATCATCCCTTTACTGGGCAAGTTCCCGGTGGTTCTGATCTCCAACCACCTGAGCCACATGGACGCCCCGTCCATCTACAATATTCTGTACCGCGAAGGTGACGAGGCGCGTATACTGGCCAATAATCTGGTCTTTATCGCCGGACGACTGGCCTTCGAACCGGACTTTACCCGCCTTGGCTTATACATGATCGATACCCTGCTGGTCTGCTCGCAAAAGGACATGCAGGACAATCCGGGTATGGCCGATTTGATGACCCGGATAAACATGCGCTCCTTTCGGCAAGCCCAGCAGCTGCAAAAAGAAGGCAAGGTGATCGCCATATTTCCGGAAGGAACCCGCAGTCGCACAGGCCGGTTGATTAATTTCGTCGATACCGTATATCACTATGTGGCCAACAAGATCATCTTGCCGGTGTCGCTGAGTGGAACCGATGAAATCCTGCCCACCGGATCTTTTATGTTCAAGGCCGCGCCGGCTCGCCTGACGATCGGTAAACCGGTGCTGGTCGGACGTCTGAGCGCCTCCCAGATGGAGCAATTGCCGGAATATGTTCAGCAACTGGAAAGCCCCCGTGGCGTAGATAAGAAGCGCTTTGTGATCGATCAACTCGCTTTGTTAATCGGCCAGAATATGCATCGCCATCGGCATGGCACCTATCGCAACCTCTATCAGGGCGATGAAATCATCTCGCAGGTCAATACCCTGATCACCAGACCGGAAGCTCCGGTTGAAACGATTGGCGTAATCGGTCATTCCCCGCAAGGCATCGCTATCGCTTCTGTGTTGGCCAACAAAAAGGTGGATTTGCGGATTTTTGTTGCGGACGAACAAAAAGCGGCCGATTTCAATGCTGCTCAGCTTGATACGGAGCTGTATCCGCTCTTCAAGCTACCGCCCAATATCAGCTTCACAGCCGATCCGGCTGAACTGGCCCAATGCACAATGTACATCCAGGCCGCCCGGCCCTGGGAATTGAATACTTACTACCAGAAAACTACCGCCGTCTTACAGCAGAATAACGCACCGATTATCAATGTTGTCAAGGGCTTCACCGGTAGTGTGCACGGCCTGGTGCTTGACGATCTGGAAAAGATCCACGGTTTGAATGCGGAGCGATTTGCAGTGCTTGCCGGCGCGAACTACCCGGATCAGGTCATGGAGCGCAAGCTAAGCGGCTACGAGGTGGCCGCCAATAATGCCGCCATAGTCGACCACTTGACCCATCTGTTTAGCACGGGCTATGTCTTTACCAGGGCTGCCATCAATCCACAAGACGTGCGCGGCGTGCAGCTGGGCGGAGCCCTGAAAAATATCTATGCTCTCGGAACCGGATTACTGGACGGCTATTACGAAAAAAACCTGGGTGGTAATTCGGACAATTCGTTGTTCCACCTGTCCGATCGAATCTTCAAGGAAATGAAGAGCCTGGGCATTGCCCTCGGCGGTCAGGAGAGCACCTTTGATGGTTTGTCCGGTCACACGGATTTAATGCTTTCGTGTTTTGGACAGGATGCGCGTTCCCGTCAATGGGGACATGATTTTGTATACGGCAACTCTGATCCGGACAAGCAAATCTCCGGATTGATCGGGCTACGCTACCTGCCAAATCTGGTTCCCCTGGACCCGCAAAAATACCCGCTGGCGGCCTCCATTCACAGCATTGTATTGGGAGGAGTGAGCATTGATCGGGTCATGACAGAAATGACCCATCGATTGCGTCGTTTTTAGTCGCCCAGACCAACCTGGTTTGCGCGCTGCGCCAATTGCCAGTTCATTTGCAGAAATCGCGGCAGTGGGGGCAGAGAAATCTAATGATTGCCCCTGATCACCAGAAACTTGTAGATGCGCGCAAAAACAGCTTCCAGCAGCTCTTTCCTGTCCCGCTCGGCATTTAGACGCAAAATGGCGTCTGATTTTAGAATGGCGCCATCCAGCGGCAAGAAGCGCTCATCCAGAATTTGTTGATAGTTGCGATGAATGCGACTTAACTCCGCCAGGGTTTCAAAGCTCTCTTGCGCCCGGCGGCTCTTTTGAATGCGTTCCAGTGCAACTTCGGGCGCTATGTCCATGTATACGATCAGATCTGGCTGGGGGAAGCCGGCCTTTTCACTGGCCCGCACGATATCCTTGCAGCGTGGACTTTTGCCGGGATCGCCCTGATACGCCGCTGTGGAATAAAAATAACGATCCTGAAACAGCAGCTCCCCTTTCGCCAGACCGGGCTGGATATTCTGCTCTACATTCACATAGCGATCCGTGTAAAATAAATCCAGCCAATCCTGGCGACTCAGATCATCCTGGCGCTTGAGATGTTCGCGGATGCGCCGGCCCGTCGGGCCTTGCGTTGGTTCACTCAAAATGCCAAAGGAAGTAAAGGCTGGGCCAAAGCATTCCTCGAGTCCGGTTTCCAGTATGTGATCGCGGATCGCCTGTATGAGAGTGGATTTACCGGACCCGTCAATGCCTTCTAAAACGCAGAAAAAGCCGGGCCTCATTTGCACATACTGGTGCTTTGTAACGAGTTGTCAGCCCTAAAAATGGAACCCAGGCAATATTTTGAACATAGCGCCATGAGATCAGCGTGCCAGATTCCGAAACTAGGACTATCACTGGGCAGTCAGTCGAAGCGCTATTCAATTATGATATCTCCGGACACAAGCCGCGCCAATCCAATCGCGATTTTATTCCTGTGTATAAACCCGGAATCAATCGAACTGCTTTTTTCTTACATGCAAACAGCCTCTATACGCTTGTTGATCAGCGAACTGGAACTACTGGAGGCTGTCGATGATTTTGAGCGAGAAACCGCCCTGTTAGATAGTATTGATTTGTTGCTCCGCACCCAACAGCCTGGTGCCCCGTCCTATATTGATCGAATGCGCATGCTGCGCTTTTCACTGGACCCGGCTGATTTACCGGAACTGCTGCAAGCCATTGCCACGGATCGGGCCGGTTGTCAGGTCGGCCAGGCAAGGGACCGACACGCGCGCATGGGCCGCCACAAGCACAGTCGGTATGCCATTCAGCTGCAGGGGATTCGTTTGCGACTCAATGATCGACCACAACCGGAATCGAAGAGCAGCAGCGCCTTGCGAGCGGAGCTGGTGGCCCTGTTTGAAACGGATCTAGAGCGCCAGGCCGAGTACATCGCCCGCCAAATCGATCAACTGCTGGCCAGTGAATCCGGGTCCACACACCCGGCAGAACGACCGGACCTGAACGGCCGGCGCAAGACCACCCTTGCTCTTTTGCAAATGGATGACACCGTCCTGGCCTTGCTGATGGAGCATTTGGCGAAAAGCGAACAGCAAGCCATGGCTTTTGAGATCATGAACCTGACCAGAGTGGAAGCGCACGAACAGCTGGAATCCCTCTGCGAGTACATTGAGTTATTGCTCAATCTGAAACTGATCGATGGCGATCAAATCGACGCCGTTGAAGATGCCATTGATCACATTCGACTGGCCATCCCCGGCGCGCAAGTAGACCAGAGTACCAGACCCGATGAAGGCTGGCCATCCGAGCCCGCGCCCGACAAGGGCCCGCTACCCGATACGATCGAGGCCTGGTTGCAGGCAGCCAGCTGGCCCGAGCCAGGATCCAGGGACAAGCCGGAATTCCAGCCGGACCAAACGCTAAGCGATGCGCGTTCCTTTCTGCTGGAGGTCTGCTTGGCAACGACGCTTAAACAACCGCGGCTGGTCGCTCGCGCTGTTCGACATTTATTTCGACAGGTCAGTCCATGAGTACGGCAAACGTCCAGCCCAGTCTGGTGGCCCAGGATTGGCATCATCGCTACTGCTTTGGTTGCGGGCCAGACAATCCGCGCAGCCTCAAGGGAGACTTCCGTTTTCATGTGGACAGCGGCGAGGTCCTGATGGAGTATAGCGCCGATGATACCTGCATGGGAGCGCCAGGCTATCTACATGGCGGAGTCATCGCCGCCTTGCTGGATGAGGCCCAGGGCGTGCTGTGTCACCATATCGGGCATTTTGTAATGACCGAAAAACTGCAAATGAGCTATAGCAAGGCCGTCGCCCTGCACGAGCCTTTTATCATCCGGGCGTGGCTCAGTGCGGTGCGCAAACGCCGTCTCTATACGCGCGCATTGATTGTCAGCAAGGACGGCACAGAATGCGTTCGGTCCCGGGCCAGCTGGTATCTATTACCGGAGCGACTGTGCCAAAAAATGATGGGCCTGCATTCAGAACAAGCGATCGCACACTATCGCTCCTTGATGGAAGTGAATCGCGCGCGTGCTCGTGAAATCAGACAGAGATTGCGCGAGCAGCAAAAAAAAGAGTCTGCCAGGAATGCGATTGCAGACCAGTGAGACAAATTGATGGGCATCAGGCAGAATACAGTCCGGCCAGGGCAGCGACCATGCCTGCGTGCCATTTACCTGGGCATGGGAATCGTTTTGCTGGCCGGCTGCTCCGATCTATTCAAACCCTTCCAGCAAATGAGCGCCATCGATCCCTGCGATCCAGGCAGTAGCGTATACCAGGCATCATCGCATTATTTCGAACGCGACTTTCTGAAACACGATGGCAGCCTCGACTATAAAAAACTCATGCGCCTGCAAGACCCGCAGTCCTCACCCTGCGATCCCCTGTACAACCCCGGTCTGGTCCACAGCGCTCCGCCGGACTAGCCTGCCTGTGACTGCGATGCATTTGGTGCCGCTACAGGACTTTGCGTTTCCGCATACGGTTGCGCCAGATCCCGGAGCAGTTTCGCTTCCAGACCGACCAATGCCAGTGCCCGGCTAACCAGGTTATTGGCCAGATCCTCCAGGGTGCGCGGCAATTGATAAAAGCCGGGGCTAGCCGGCAACACAATCCCGCCTGCTGCGGTAATCGTTTGCATATTTTGTAGATGAATTGCGTTATAGGGTGATTCGCGCGGCATCAACACCAGCGGCCTTCTTTCTTTTAGGCAAACATCGGCCGCCCGCTCGATCAGATTTGTGGTATAGCCGTGCGCAATTCCAGCCAGGCTTTTCATTGAGCAGGGCACAATCAGCATCCCGTCATGCGGCACCGAACCGCTGGCTGCCCGTGCGCCAATATTGGAATGATCGCAGATCGTAAACTGATGGGGGCTGGAATCGGCGTCCAAACCGGCAAGGCATTCCTGAAGCCACTGTCGAGCGTCATGGCTCGTGAAACCCAGTTCAGCCTGCGCAACCCGCAAAGCAGCCGGTGAAACGATCAAATCACTTGCTCCCACGACATATTGGCTCAGGGCGCGCACAAGGGCCCGGGCATACAAAGCCCCGCTGGCCCCCGAAACGCCGATCACTAAATGCCACTCCCTTGCCGGGTAATTCGGTTCTGGTTTAGAGTTCATTCCATGTAACGACCAGCAGGGTCCCTGGAACGAAATGACTACAGCTGCATGAATTGACAAGCAATACAGCACCTGCAGCCTGGAAAAGCATTCCGAGCGCAAAGCCTGCATCCCGGGATCAAAACATCTTCGTCGGACGCAAGCACCTATAAGCATATGAGTATCACAGCACTCCACCGGTCCTGCCTGCCTGCCATAGCGTGTACTTTGCTATTCGGTCTGGGGCCCCCATCCGCTTGTCGCTCGGAACCCGTATTGCTGGTATCCGAGCCCGATAGTGAGCAAAGCCAGGCAATCCTGGATCGCTTACAAATCGGCCTGGACCAGGGCCAGTTGGCACAGCTAAAACAACTGGATCTCAGCGGGGCACCGTTGCTGAATAGTGAATTGGGTCTGTTACTCAACATGCCCGGCCTGGAATCATTGACACTGGACCATATTGTCCTGCAACACGGTGACCTGGCCTGGATCCTGCGGCATCTACCAAACCTGAAGCATTTGAGCCTGCAGGATTGCGCGCTTGATGAACGGGTATTTGACGAGTTTCCGCCTGGTCTGCAACTGGCAGAACTGAATTTGGCCTTCAATCAAATCCGTAGTCTGCCTGCGGATTTCAATGCGCTTGTACCGCAGCTCGGGCAGCTGGACCTGAGCGCCAATCCCATCCCGGATTTCACAAACCTGTCAGGCGCACTGTATTTGAAGCGGCTCAAGGCCGATCAACTCCGGGGATCCGAATTGCAACTGCCTGACCGCCTGCCAGCGCTGCGAGAGCTCGATCTCATCGAAAGCGTGCCCACAGCTGCGCCCCTGCAAGTACTGGCAAACTACCCACATCTGGAACACCTGGCCCTGGGGCAATTGCGCTGGAATGCCGAAATAGAGCACCTGATCGCCCACAAACTACGTTTAAAATCCCTGCAGCTGGAAGAAATCGAGACTGAGTCGCCGTTTCTGTTAGCCGCCTTGTTGCGACGCCCGCTGCTCCAGCGCCTGGAATTGCTGCACCTCGCCCCGGATGCCTTGCCGTCAGCAGCCGCCAATGCGCCTTGTTTTCTGCAGCGCCTCGCGTTGCAAGAAATGGAGCTAAGCAAGCCCGCCATACAATGGGTGCAATCCTGTTCGCAGCTAAAATCATTAGATATGAGCGGCAGTCAAATCAATGCCAGCCTGCTGGATGGTGCCGCCTTTCAGCTGCAACAACTGGTCCTGGCAGAAACCCGCTTACCCCGCGCAGGGTTGAGCGGCTTGCACCGCCAGACAGGTCTGCGCGACCTGGATATCCGATCACTGACTATTATGCCGGACGTGTTTGCGACCATTCTAAAGCTCAACAAGCTACAACGGCTGGCTGTGGATTACCAGCCCTGGTCTGACCAAAAAATGCAGCAGCTGCTGCAAGCACTGCCAGAACTGAGATTTCTTTCGGCCATCGGCAGCCCGGTTTCTGCTCGTCAATGGCGGCTAGTCCAGGCTCGTTTTCCCCACTTGCGCATTCAAACCGAGCAACCCGGCGGACCGGACATTTGACCAAAGTGCGCAGTATTATTTAATTGGCAGCAGCAATTCATAGCGCAAGCTGTCCGTGCTCTAGCGAGGTTCAAAATCCAGCCCAATGTCAGATCAGGATCAACAGCACCACCAGGGGCCCGCCGACAGCCTGCTATTGGCTGAAAAAGTAAAACCCAAAAAGCCGGCCATGTACGCCGTCATCATGTTGAACGACGATTTTACACCCATGGAGTTTGTGGTCTATGTCTTGCAAAAAGTATTTCGTCACAATATGGAAGAGGCCACCCGCCTGATGCTGCAGGTCCATCATGAAGGCCAAAGCGTCGTCGGTATCTACTCGTATGATATTGCCCAAACAAAAATTGAAAAAGTGCATGCCCTGGCTCGCGAAGAAGAACACCCCCTGCAATGCACCCTCGAGCCGGAGGACTAACCTGTCATGTTAAGTAAAGAAGTCCAGGTCTGCCTGCAGCGGGCCTACCAGGAAGCGCGCCGACGCAATCATGAGTACATCACCCCTGAACATCTGCTCTACGCCCTGACCTTTGACCGGGAAGCGTGCGATATTCTTTTGAACTGCGGAGCGGATATCCTGCAGTTGGGCGAGGAGCTGAAGGATTTTTTGGACAACACCCTGGACAGCCTGCCGGAGAGCCAGGAACCGGAATATACCCTCGGTGCCCAGCGCATACTGGAAATTGCCTTGATCCAGGCGCAATCATCCGAACAAGCCGGGGTGCAGCCGGGCAATTTGCTCGTCGCCCTGTTCCGCCAAAAAGAAAGCTATGCCCTGTACTGCCTAGAACAGCAGGATATTAGCCGCCTGGACATCGTGCGGTATATTTCGCATGGAATCAGTAAAGACAATGCCTGGCAGAGTACCGCATCGGATCCGGATCCAAACAGCGATTCAACAAGTTCTGATAATCCGCAAACCAATGGAGATTCAGCTAAAAAAAGCGCTTTGGCGACTTTTTGCACCAATCTGAATGAACGCGCTCAAAAAGGACAAATCGACCCCTTAATTGGTCGCGCAGTCGAGCTAGAACGCATAATCCATATTCTCGCCAGGCGCCGCAAAAACAACCCGATCCTGGTAGGCGATGCCGGGGTGGGTAAAACGGCGATTATAGAGGGCCTTGCTCGCAGTATAGTACGTAAAGAGGTTCCGCCTTCATTACAAGGACGCCAGGTCTGGTCGCTCGAGACCGGGACCTTGATTGCGGGGACCAAATTTCGAGGCGAGTTTGAAGAGCGATTAAAGGCCATCATTACCGAATTGAAAGATCATCCCGAATACATTCTTTTTATTGATGAAATCCACACCATCATCGGTGCGGGCTCCATTTCGGGCGGCTCGCTGGATGCATCGAATATCCTGAAACCAGCCCTGGCCAATGGCGACATTGCCTGCATCGGAACCACCACCTACAAGGAACACCGGCAGGTTTTTGAAAAGGATCACGCCCTTTCGCGCCGCTTTCAGAAAATCGAAGTGGCCGAGCCGGCGCCGGCAGAGTGTTTGCAAATCTTGCAAGGCCTGCAAGCATCTTATGAAAAATTCCATCAAGTGCGTTACTCCAAAAAGGCCTTAAAGACGATTGTCGAATTGAGTGTGCGCCACCTGCACGATCGATTCTTACCCGATAAAGCGATTGATGTCATGGATGAGGCGGGCGCTGAGGCGCGTCTGCAATATGAACGCGAACACTGGGCTAATGCGGAAGCGCCAGCCCAGGATGCCCTCACCGACGCCCGGCGAACTGCGCGAGCGGATGATGCTCCGGCTACAGACAGCCCCATTCCGGACAGCGATTTCGAGTCTGAGATATCCGCTGATCCGCCGGATTCCGGCCTGAACCCGCCGGTTTTGCTCCGGATGCCATCCGGGAATGCGTCACTTGCGACCGGTGGTGATACTCCCAATCCGGTTGCAGTCGCACAGGACCATGAGGCGGATTGCCCGATCATCGGACCGCGGCACATTGAAAAACTGATCGCCCGCATGGCACGCATACCGGCTCGCTCGGTCCGCAAGCAGGACAAGAAAAAGCTGGCCCGACTGGAATCGGAACTAAAGACCCGCGTATTTGGCCAGGATGAAGCGATCGCCAAACTAGCCGCCTCGATCCAGTTGGCTCGCAGCGGTTTGGGCGAAGCAGATAAACCAACGGGATCTTTCCTTTTTGCCGGACCCACCGGCGTCGGTAAAACCGAGATCTCCAAACAGCTGGCTTATATCATGGGTGTAGAGTTTATCCGTTTTGATATGTCGGAATACATGGAAAAACACACTGTATCGCGTTTGATCGGCTCGCCGCCCGGCTATGTCGGCTTCGAACAGGGCGGACTTTTGACCGAGGCCATTCACCGCACTCCCTATTGTGTGCTATTGCTGGACGAGATTGAAAAAGCGCATGAGGACATTAATAATATCCTTTTACAAATTATGGATCACGCCAGCCTAACGGACTCCAGCGGTCGGCGCACCGATTTTCACAATGTTGTCCTGATTATGACCTCCAACGCCGGGGCCCGCGAGATGCAAAGCCGCTCAATCGGTTTTGGCGGCGAGCACAAGCTCGATAGTTCCATGAAGGCCATTGAAAATGCCTTTAGTCCGGAGTTTCGCAACCGTCTGACCGCCATTATTCAGTTCAAGCCCATTAGTCCGCAGAATGTGGTCCGCATTGTGGATAAAATGATTCGTGAGTTGGCCAAACAACTAAAGCGCCAGAAGATCCAGATCACTGTCAGTGATGATGCTAGAGAATTTATCGCCCGTGAAAGCTATGATGAAACCATGGGTGCCCGTCCTGTACGGCGTTATATAGAAACAGAAATCAAAAGGCCGCTTTCCAATGCCATCCTGTTCGGCCAATTGCAAAAAAGCGGCATGGTTCACATCTCTTTAAAAGAGGGTCAGCTTGATTTTGAATATAGTTGAAGCCTTCGGGGCGACAAAGTCAGGGTAGTTCCATGATTAACAGACTTAAATCGTCCTGATAAGCCATGCCTTGACCATGCTCACGTAGAGCCTTGAGCAATTCTTTTTTCATTTTGCCCACTGAGCGGGTATGCCAGGCAAGCACAACTTCCATCAGGCGGGCCCGACCAAACTGTTCGCGATTGGCATTCATATGCTCCACCACACAATCGGTGTATAGCAGCAATTTGGTTCCTTTTTTGTAGCGCACTTTTTTCTGAGTATACTTTGCACTCAAACCGGTGCCGATCAGACTGCCAGTCGGATCCAAAAAGACATGCCTGCCAGCAGGGGTCACAAGCAGGGGCTCGACGTGCGCGCCGCTGGCATATTTTAGAATGCGTTTGTTGATATCAATATCCATATATACAGCTGTGAGATAGTGATCCTGCGAAATTTCCTCTATTTCCTGCGAGATATGCTGCAAAACTGCTTGCGGCTCCACCTCCCTGAGATTCAAGCGCGACAGGGACATGGAGCACATCGTTCCAACCAGGGCGCTAGCAACCCCATGGCCCGAAATGTCACCCATGAAACAAAAGTAGCGATTATCGCTCAAGCGTCCGAATGTGTACAGATCACCCGATACAACCGAACAGGGAATGAACTCGCTGGCCAGTGCCAGATCCTCCATTCCTTTTTTTGATGGCAGCATGGCCAACTGCAGCTCGGCCGCCATGGCCAGCTCGCGATTGATCAGCTCTTGTTTCTGACGCACTTCGCGGGTGCGCTGTTCTACCAGGTCTTCCAGTTCTTCATTGTATTTGCGCAATTGGGCATTTGCTTTGGCCAAATCCTCTTCCATGCGCTGCAGCTTTTTAAAAATATCGAGACTGCCGCGCCTTAGATCCAGATGACTCTTTTTTTGAAACATCAGAACGTACAGGCTCAGAGGCCCGAATAGAAAAGCTGATATAACTGTCTTGAATACCAGGTGCGAAGCGGTGGCAGCCGCGAATTGATGTGGACGACTGAGACCGTTGAAAATTATCGAATCCAGAGCCATGGTCGCAGCCAGAGCCATAAAGATCAGAACACCGAGTGGCACCCTCCGCAGCTGATTGACCAGCCACTGAAACAGCACTATGACGACAAATAAATCTATCGCGGCGCTGAAAATCCCCACTCCCAGCCGCCAGAAAGAAGGCTTGAAAATTACTACCGACGCACTTCGGAGTTCCGCATCCAGTTCCAGCCACGGCAGGGCGAGATAAAACAAAAAAATCTGCGAGACGGCCAACACCAGCTGCGCCCCCAGCGATACCCAGATCAGGGAGCGCGCGGCGGCAACTCCCTCGCAAATATAGACAACTAGTATTCCGGCAAAAATCACCGTATACAAGGCCGATGAGTAGCGGATTGTCAGGCTCCAATGATCACCGAAAGGAACGACAATCTTGTAATTCAGGTGCCCCAATAGATAGATCAGGAACCACAGAAACGAGATTAGCATCACAAAAGGGCCTTTGATCAACCGAATGCGCGCGTAATGCAACCCCAGCACAGCCGCTACCAGGAGCAGGAAATAAAATGCAAAATATATCAGATGCCAAACCACTTGCACGTTTCCCCGCACAAAGTAGCCTTTTTGCATGAAGAACAGATGTCATTCATGTTCGTTTTTATCACAAAGGATTCAGATCGCAGGGACCGAAATCCGTTTATGCAAAACACCATACAATACATGGCGCGCCTGCAAATACCCTCCATGGTATTTTCCGGCGCGCGTTTTTTGCGGCCAATTGGCCGCCCCGATTTCTTCCGCGACGTCCTGTCGCAGACCCGCCACAGGCGGGACGGCACCTCCGCCATCCTGGCTTCGGTGCCTGTGCGAGCGCTCCTGCAAAAAGCAGGAGCGCCATACATGGAATTTCGCCAGCTCCGATCTGCCTGAGGGAAACCAGGACTGCCGGGCAGATTCAGGAAGCCTTTTCTAGAGCAGATTTCTCATTTAGCTGCAAACGTTGTTCTATGATTTGCACGGCCTCAGCGGCTGTACGGGCTCGCAGTAAAAGCTGATCATCGTCAGCAGATATCGTTTTCATGGCTTTCAAGGCCTCTATACGCTTGAACAAAGACTCCCACATCATATCAGGGCCAAGCAAGATCAGCGGTGCATAGCTTTTCTTGTGAGTCTGAATCTTGGCCAGGCTTTCAAATATTTCCCATTCCGTGCCCACTCCACCCGGTGCGGCGATCAAGGCAACCGCACCGTCGATCATATCCGCCTCCCGTTGGGCAAAACTGGCAAAAACATACCCATCGGTTGTAAAAGCATTCAAGGGTTCGTTACCTTTTCCAAAGTATGTCGAGAAACCGAGACTGGGACCGCCGGCTTCTTTGGCTCCTTTATTACCGGCTTCCATAATCCCGGGGCCGCCACCGGTTAAAATCGGATACCGCTGACCGTATTTCTTTGTCCAGGTCGCGGCAAATTCCCTGGTCAGCTCATAGCTGATCATGCCCGGCCTGGCGCGCGCGCTGCCAAAGATCGTAACAAAGCCCTTCGGAGCGCTGCGGCGTGTTACGACCTGGGCGCAATACACATCGGTGGCCACATCTGTTGGAGTCGGCAGCTCCCCGTCCGGGACCTTGCGACCAGGATGATCGCAATCGCTGGCCCGCAAGGTGATCTGGAGCGCATCGGGATCATGACAGCCAACCAGCAATGCCAGGCCTAGTAACATAACTGTAACAAAGCTATACTTAATCATATGCGTATGTCTCCGACTGGTACACAGGAGCAAGGTTCTTTTTCGATGCACAGGTTTTTTTTGCCCGCAAACGTAGCCCGACTATCCGGTGCTCAATCAGGTCCGTCGAATCGAGACCGCTCTTTTCCAGATCAAACCAGCGGCTCCTTACCAGGGCATGGGTCGCAGAATCCCGTCGCTCAGAATCTTGTCAAGTTGATCAAGATTGCGACGTGCGCTTGTGACTTCCCCGGAATTGCCGACCTGACTGATCTCACGCAAATAAAGACGCGTATCGCTGAAATTCTGACGGGCAAAACTTAGCTGTGCCAGGCGCTGCAGTAATTGGGGGTACTGTAGAACCTGCATGCTTCGTTCCCAGGCTGCCAGATCCTGGTCGATCGCGGGCAGGTCGCGGCGCCTGAGCTGATAAAAACGGCTTTGGGCTTCTGCATCTGCGGTGGCCACCAGTTTGGCCTGCAACGACAATAATTCCTGTTCGAGCGTAGTCTTTTGCACCAACAAATCCTTTTGTTGCATTTGCATGGTTTGCCAGATCCCGCGTGCCGCTTGCAAGCTGTCCTGTTCGACCTTATCCAGACGATTTTGACGCGCAATGCGCGCCAGGCGCTGATAGATGGTATACTGGCGACTGGTATGAATTTGGAGCTGATTCGCACTCATCGCCCCCGGATTCAGTCCGTTTAGACGGACAAGCTCCTGATTATAGAGCCGTTGGGCTCGTTGCCAGTTGCCGGTATAGCGATAATCGAGATCAGCCAGTCGGCCCTGCCAAAGCATTTTTTGCTCCTCATTATCAGCCAACTTGATTGCCTCAAACAGGGCTTGCGTTGCCGGCACAAATCGCTGCAAGGAGCTTTGGATGGCCGCCAAGCGCGCAAATTGCCGGGCACGTTCGGCATTGCTTGCGGCATTTTGGTTTTGAGACTGCTCCATCCACCGTTCTTGCCAGGCGAGGGCCACCTCGGCCTTGCCGGCTGCCCAATAAAACTCGCTCAGCAAGTCCAGATATTGCAGATTATCAGGTTCGATATATTGGGCTAACTCCAGAAATTGCACATAGGCGGCGGAGTCCCGCTTACGGGTGTGATTGCTTTGGATTCGATTACCATTATTACGTAGAAAAGAATCGGGATTGGAATCCAGTCTGGCTTGCCAGGCTTTTTGATCCAGCACACGCGCAAGCTCAGCCAAACGCCAGGCCAACCAGGCGTCCTGGGCCGCACTGGCGCGTCGCCAGTTCGCATAGTCCCCGCTGCGGATCTGTTCCAGACCATCCTGATCCAGGTTCTTTTGACGACAGACCTGATCACGCTCATTTTGCAAACGATTGCGCTCCGCCGGGCTCGCCTGGTTACGAGCCATGCGCGCCTCAACGGCATAGACATCCTGCTGCAATTGTTCGCACTGTTTGTGATTGGCAACCCAACGTCCAAAAAGCTGTTGGAAGCGCTCGGCCGCAGCGCGCCACTCGGGATTGGACATCTCTGCCATGTGAGCGGGATCCGCGAAACTGCGCAGCATAGCCAGCCAGGCTGCCTGACGCTCGGCCTCGGTTTGCAAGGGCAGCGGATCGCTACTACGCACCCGGTACCCGTAGCGCAGGGCCATACTATAGGCCCAGTTGGCGCGGGCCTGGTCATTTTTGGCCGGCGATTCATAGGCCTTGCCAAGTAATATAAAAAGCCGTTTCAGGTAGGGAGCCTCGCCTAGATAATAACCGGGCTGCGTTCGACGCTCACGGGCCAGGGCTTGCAAACGATTCTGATTTTGACTCCAGCGTTGATTGCGATAATCCTGCCAGGCACGCTCGTCTTGAATGCGTCGATCGGCCACGAACTGGGTAAAATACTGATCCAGCAATTGACGCACAGCGGCCAGAATTTGATCCGCCTGCCCGGGATCAGTCTGCCAGCGTGTCTCCAGCTGCTGGATTTGATTGGCCGTGAACAATTGTGCGGGAGTTTGTACAGCTACCGTCTCTGCCCTTTGCTGGGCACCCAGGCGGACACAAGCAAGATCAGCCAGGCAAACCACAAGCATAGCCTGCAGGTACAGCAGTGTCCTCTTTTGCACGCGCTTCTGCACACTTGTTTATCGGAAATTTTAATCAGAACCTGGCTACTTTCAGCACCTTGCCGGGATCCAGCAAACCAATCATCGTTTTGATCTTGCTTGTATCCGGGGCCGGTCCTCCTTGACAGTAGCGCTATGGATCCAGTCGCACTTCCATCTCCGGGCGAGTTTACAGTTATTGATTTTCGCCCCCGGAATACTGCCCCGCAGTCCATTCATGCCAACCTGCGGATAGCCAGCTGGAATATTGAGCGCGGCTACCAGCTCGAGGGGATCATCAAGACCTTACAGCAATGCAGAGCGCATATCATTCTGCTGCAAGAAGTGGACTGGCTGTGCGAACGAACCGGTAACAAGAACATTCTAAATGAAATCGCCGTGGCACTTTCCATGCAGGCTGTTTATGGCGTTGAATTCCGGGAACTGCACTCGCCACGCCGCACACCCCGGTTACAAGGTGGCGGGGTGCATGGCAACGCAATTCTGAGCTGTTTTGATCTGGATGCGCCGCGCTGTCATGTCTATCAACATAAACCATTCGTATGGCATCACAGCCGTCGCTATGAACCGCGCGAGGGCGCCCGTAATGCCTTGCTAGCGGATTGTGATACACCGTGGGGCAAAGTCTCTTTGGCATGCACGCATCTGGAAAACCGTTGCGGTATGCCTGGCCGTTTGCGTCAACTACAAGAGCTGCTGGAACAACCGGAAATGCGATCCGGTCCCCTGGTGATTGGGGGCGATTTAAATACCCTTGCGCATGGGATCGCCCGACTGCATCCGGTTAGCTGGGACCCGTGGACATGGCGCTTTTGGGGCCGGAGCGAAGGATCCATCTGGGAACAACTCTTGAGCGATCCGCGTTCGCTTGCGCCTTTGCCTGCCGGCCTGGATGGTCTACCGGATCTGGTCCGGGGACTACGAGATCCATTTGATTCGCGGCGTGATATCACATTCCGGAAATTTGGCGGCATCTATCGAGCGCGACTGGACTGGCTACTGGGTCGCGGTCTGCAATGGAGCGCACCCGGGCGTCTGGCCTTTCAAGGCTCGGAGCGCTATTCGGATCACACCCTGGTCATGGCAGATGCAAAGCTGCAGTCGGGAGTTTTATAATTCCAGGTCTCCACTTTTCCAGGCAGGCCACCCTGGGCTGCCCCGCTCTGCAGGTCCCCTGGCACGAACAAGAGCGTGGCCGCATGCTGCATCGCAATCGCCTGGCAAGCGTTGCGTTTCGTCCGAAATAATCGCATTCGACTTGTATCAATTGGTTATGATAGTTGAAAGCGGTGCACATGGATATCAATCAGAACCGGCACGCCCAGTGAATGACTGCCTCCCAACTGTGGACTCACCTGGCGCCGCACCGCAAACGGCCAGCCGTCCATGCTTTGGTGCTCAAGCACAACATTGGCGGCATACGCCATGACGCTGATAATGTCAGCGGTATAGTTATGTTGTTTTAGTAATCCGCTGAAGGTATCAAAATAAAAGCGCTGCTTATGGCTATGGGTCGGAATCGCCGCCGGGAAGCGGGCGTCCAGGATGCCGGCTTTTTGTTCACGCCACTCGATCGCGGTATTGGCCAGCAGGGCCGGCAAGGTAAAATAATTCCAGAAGGCGTAGTTGGCAAAATAGGCCATGTCCAGATCGTCCCAAAAAAACAGGCGCCGATTCCAGCCAAAGGCGGCCCGGGCGTTTTGCCGCTCGGCGAGCACCTTGCCGCTGCCATCCACAAGTTTTACGTGATGACCATGCAAGACCCCGCTCACTGCCGGCCCTTTGCCGATCGGTGTCAGCCGGGAGTGCGGTGTATGCACATCCATTGTGATTTTGGCATGATCGAAAAAGGGTCGGCGCTTCATGCGAAAGGCCAGTCCAGAGACGCTGACTTCCGCTTCGATTGTTTTGGCGCTTTGCCAGCGCTCCAGGCCGCCGTAGACCTGGATGGCTTGCGCTGCGGTAGCGCTGATGCTGGATGGTGTCATAGAGTGATCTCCATTACTTTGTTAATCATCAGTACCAACAAGCCAGATGCAGCCAGACAAAAAAGCAAGGCAAATCGTTTTTTTCCTGCCTGGCCTGCGGCTATCCTTTTTAGATAGAGCATGCAGGCAGTCCAAACACTCCGGGTTGATTGACCGGCTTGACAAACTCCTGGTCCCTGATCCATTGACAGCATGATTCAAATCCTGGGCATCTCCGGCAGCATCCGCAAAGCCTCTACAAACACAAAAATGCTGCACACAGTAGCTGCACTCGGCAAGGGCCGCATCAACATGCCGGTTTTTTGCGCCCTGGATACACTCCCGCCCTATAACCCCGACCTGGATTTAAGCGGCCGGCCACTGCACGATTCCGTGGTGCGCTTTCGTCAAACCTGTGAACAAGCCCAGGCGGTTCTGTTTGCCTGCCCTGAATATGGGCACGGCATACCAGGCGTGTTGAAAAATGCACTTGATTGGCTGGTATCTTCGGGCGAAATCAATCAAAAACCGGTCGCCGTAACCAATGCCTACAGCAATCGGGCCCGGGGTTGGTCGGGTCTTGAATCCCTGATCCGTACACTGCGCGCAATGGACAGTACCATCACCGGTTGCAACACCCCCGAACAGGCCCTGAGCGAGGCAAATCTGGTGCAAAATCAGGTGCGGGCTTTGATTGCTGCGGTGCAAACTTCACCAGCTTAAACCCCGTTGCATTCACCAATACTGCCAAACTGCTAAACCATCAGCGGCCACCCTTGCTGCCTGGACGAATCCGGCAGGTTCCATACGGAGCACCGGGCGGGGGTTTGATCAATTCGATTCCCCAAATAGCGCCTTGTATTTTGATTAACCACCGCAGTTGCAACGCCCGGCAAACTGTGCTCACGCGCCAACATCCTCGCAAGTGTTTACAGCAAGCTTGCACCTCGACTGCCCGTTATCCAGGACCGATGGTCACACGGCCCCCAAATTCACAGTTTTTTTTATGGTGTTTGTATGAGAAAAATCAGTTTATATTGCGACATATTTAATGGATAAATCGGACTAATCCCATTATAAATAACAAGCTTGGAGATGAAATCAATCTAAAATGGCGACGCAAGCCTGATCCGTTCCCTTGCATACAAACCAGATCTAACGGAGACGCTTGCGCCAGTAAAAGTTGCCATGCATTCAAGGTTGCGTTTTGGATGTCAAAGCACCCGGCAACGCATCTCTACACAATAAAGGGTCTGGTCGAGGACAGGAAAGCAGGCTACAGCTGAATCAGAACAACCGGCAAGCACTAAAGGGCCATAATCAAGATAATATAGAATTGAATTCAGTTTAAACAGAATCAATAGATTTGGGGTGGGATAAATGATTACTCGAAGAACATTTTTGAAAGCCGGAGCCGCTATTGGCGCAGCTGTCGCGGGCAGCAAACTGCTGCAGACATCGAAACGCAGCGCACTGGCCGCCAAGGAGCCGCCGAAGGTTGTAGAAAGAATTCCAACCATGTGTGAAATCTGTTTCTGGAAATGCGGCATGGATATAACCGTCGAGGATGGGATAGCGACCAGAGTCGAGGGGAACGAGTATCACCCCCTGTCCAACGGGATGCTCTGTCCGCGCGGGACCAGCGCTCTAGGTATATTATATGACCAGGACAGACTAAAAAAACCCCTGATTCGTCGCAAAAACGAGGCCGGGGAACAGTACTTTGCAGAAGTTTCCTGGAATGAAGCCCTGGATTTTACCGCAAAAAAATTGCAGCAGATTATTAACAAGCATGGCGCAGAAAGCATCGCCTTGTTTTCGCATGGTCACGGCGGCGGCATCTGGAAGACTTTAATGAAGGCAATGGGCAGCGGGACTTTATGTGCTCCGAGCTATGCCCAATGCCGCGGCCCGCGTGAAATGGCTTATAAGATTACCTATGGACGAGCCGTTGGCTCTCCTGAAATCATGGACACACCACACAGCAAGTGTATCGCTTTTATTGGATCACACCTGGGCGAGAACATGCACAATACAGCTGTGCAGGATCTTTCCCATGCGATTGGCAACGGCGCCAAGTTGATCACAGTCGACCCCCGCTTCTCGACTGTGGCGGGCAAGTCCGATATGTGGCTGCCAATCAAACCCGGTACAGATATCGCCCTGATTCTAGCCTGGACCCATGTGCTCATCGAAGAGGAAATATACCAGAAAGACTTTGTGCAAAAGATGACCGTTGGTTTTGAGCAACTCAAGGAACATGTCAAAGACAAAACACCGGAATGGGCCTTTCTGCAAACAGGGATCGAGCCATCCGTTATTCGTAAATCAGCCCGCATGCTGGCCCGCTACGCACCGGCATCCTTTGTTCATCCAGGCCGGCATGTTGTATGGTATGGCGATGATACCCAGAGGGTGCGGGCCATCGGCATAATCAATGGCCTGCTCGGCAACTGGGGCAAGAAGGGCGGTTTCTACCTGCCAGCGAAGTATCCGATGGCTGCCGCCGATATCCCCCACCCTAAAAAATATAAAGTATTTCCGCTGATTGAAAATGATTTCCCGCTGGGATATGATATACCGGCCCAGACGGTCATGAAATCCAGCCTGAAAAGCAAAAACAAGGGTCGCAAAACCGTCAAGTCATGGATTGCCTATGGCTGTAACCTGCCTTTGAATATGCCGGACCCGGTTGCGCTCAAAGAGGCAATGAATGATGTAGATTTCATTCTAGCGATAGATATCTTGCCGGCCGAAATTACTGGCTATGCTGATGTGGTTTTTCCGGAATGCACATTTCTGGAGCGATACGATGCATATGATGCCCGTGAAAACCGGGTGCCCTATGTGGCGATTCGTCAACCGGCCGTTCGTCCAATGTATGACTCCAAACCGGGCTATTGGATGGCCAGAGAGCTTGCCAAACGGATCACCGTAGGTGGCGAAACACTGGAAAAATATTTCCCCCATGATTCACTGAAGCAGGTCTTGAAAGAAGAAGCCAAACTAAACGGGTTCTCCTTTGAAGAGATTTCCAAAAAAGGCGCCCTCACCCAAAAACACGATGCGCTCTACGATCCAGATAACACCCTGAAGCTAAATACACCCAGTGGTAAAGTGGAGCTTTACTCAAAAACGCTCGCTGATGCGGGTCTCGATCCACTGCCGAATTATACACCACCGGAGGAACCCCCACCGGGTTATTTCCGGCTCCTGTTTGGACGTTCTCCGCTGCACACCTTTTCAAGGACTACAAATAACAGCCAGTCCATGGAAATATTTGGAGAGAATGAATTGTGGCTGAATGTGCAGATGGCCAAATCGCTGGGGATCCGAAACGGTAACTATGTCGAGCTGACCAATCAGGATGGCCTGAAAAGCGGTTCTCCGGTCCGAGTCAAGGTCACCCAGCGGATCCGGCAGGACTGCGTCTATATGGTCCACGGATTTGGTCGGGCAGATAAAAGACTGACCAAAGGATATCATAGAGGTGCATCCGACACAGATGTGATCAGCCGTTACAAGGAAGACCCGGTAATGGGCGGCACCGGAATGAATGTAAATTTTGTCTCTCTGAACAAAGTAGATAGTTATAAAGCAATGCAACTCAGGAGGATAGACTAATGGCCAGATATGCAATGTCCATAGACATGGAGAAATGCGTTGCTTGCAATGCTTGTGTAATCGCTTGTAAAAACGAAAACAATGTCCCGGACGGGCATGCACGCGAATGGACCGTTCAGATTGTAGAAGGCGTTTTTCCCAATCTGACGATGGAAAACTATTCCGAACGGTGTCATCACTGCTCCAATCCGCCTTGCGTTTATACCTGTCCGACTGGTGCTTCACATATCATAGAAGGCGGGATAGTCAAAGTGACCCCCGAGGTCTGCATCGGCTGCAAAGCCTGTGTTATTTCCTGTCCCTATGATGCGCGCTATGTGCACCCGGATGGCTATGTAGATAAATGCACCTTCTGCGATCACAAAGTTAAAGAAGGCAAGGACCCCGCTTGTGTTGAAATCTGTCCGACAGGTTGTCTGACTTTTGGCGATCTGGATGATAAAAAATCAGAGATCAATAAAGTCATTAGCAAGCGGAACTACAAGAAAATCAATGCAGGCGCCGGAACACAACCGAATCTGTTTTTTCTAACCGGTAAAAATGGCAAAAAGAGGTAGATTTGAATATGGATAATATAGAAATAGATATTACTCGTCACAATCCGCATATTGATCCCTGGCTAAGTGTCTGGGAGTATCAGATACCTCTTTATCTTTTTCTGGGCGGAATTACAGCCGGGCTACTGGTCCTTTCATCGCTGTATTTTCTAATGAATAAAAAAGAGGCAGCTCCTTTTACGGTCTCTGTCGCGACATGCCTTGCCCCTCTTTTTTTGTCGATCGGTATGTTTTTTCTGTTTCTGGACTTAACCCACAAGTTGTATGTCTGGCGTCTTTATCTGACGTGGGAACTGACTTCGCCAATGTCGTGGGGTTCCTGGGCCTTGATATTGATTTATCCGGTATCGATATTATACGCCGCCATGCAGCTGCCCGAGGAATACAGACAAAACATACGTGACTACTTGAAAAAAATTCCATACCTGAAAGGGCTCTGGGCTTTTGTCTCGAGTCTGCTTGACAAGCTTTATGCGTTCGCAGACAGCAAGCAGAGTTGGGCACCCCGGCTGGCTATGATCAATATTGTAATGGGCCTTTTTATCGGTATCTACACCGGCATCTTGCTCAGCACCTTTATTGCCCGACCCTTTTGGAACACACCTTTACTGGGAGTTCTGTTTTTGACATCCGGTCTTTCGGGCGCGAGTGCCGTAATCATCATGGCCAGTAAATCCCATCGAGAAGAGATCGGCATGATCAAGCTGGACCTTGGGATACTAATAGCGGAGTTAGTTATTATGGTGCTCATTTTTGTGGGCTTCTTGACTCAATCGGCCTACCACAATGCCGCTGGCGAACTGGTATTGGGCGGCAAATACACCGGCTATTTCTGGATGCTGGTAATGCTGCAGGGAATCCTGTTTCCGATTTTTATGGAAATCATGGAGCTGAAGAATGTATTTAAATTTAAATACATTACACCGATTTCCGTACTGATTGGCGGGCTTCTTTTACGGTTTTTATTTGTTTATATCGGTCAATACTCTAGCGTGGGGATATACTAATGAGTACAGAAGAAACAATCACAATTGAAGAAAACAGAAAGCCAAAGCCATACTGGTCACCCTATCTGGCTGGTTTTGGGCTTGGCCTGGTACTCCTGGGCAGCTTACTCTTGATGGGCCGCGGCCTGGGTGCATCCGGGGCGATGACACGCACAACCGGCTTGATCATGCACTCAATTATACCAGAGCATACAATGAGCCTGGATTATATGCGGGCTTACATCAATGATGAAAATGGAATCATGAATGAATACCTGGTCTTTTTACTGGCCGGGGTGTTCGTTGGCGGCTTTGTATCCGGAGCGCTGGACAATCGCATAAAAATCCAGATTGATAAAGGCCCAACCGCATCAAACAAGCTCAGGTTAAGCCTTGCCATTTTAGGAGGCATGATTTCCGGTTTTGGGGCCCGTTTATCACGCGGGTGCACGTCTGGCCAGGCACTGACCGGAGGAGGGACATTGGCTTTCGGTTCCTGGTTATTTCTAATCGGTGCTTTTGCGGCCGGTTATAGTATCGCTTATTTTGTCAGGAGGCAATGGCAATGATGGCACCATTATTTAAAACAGGTTTTTTTGGACGCGAAGTCGGTATCGTCATTGCGATGTTACTAGGTTTCGGGTTTGGTTTTTTTCTAGAGAAGGCCGGATTTGGATCCGCCCGGAAACTGAGTGATGTCTGGTATGGGCGGGACTTTGCTGTCATCCAGGTAATGTTTTCGGCTGTGATCACCACCCTCGTGGGTGTGTTTGGAGCCTATTACGCCGGTTGGCTGGATCTGGACTTAATGTATCTGAATCCAACATATATCTGGCCCCAGATTGCAGGCGGAATCACATTTGGGCTGGGTTTTGCTATTGGCGGGTATTGCCCCGGCACGGTGGCGGTGGCGACAATCACCGGCAAGATAGATGGGCTCTTGTTTATGCTGGCCTTTCTTTTCGGCGTTGCTCTTTTCGCAGAATTCTATCCATTACTGGAAGGATTTTATAAATCAGGTTACGAAGGACGTTTGTTTTTAAGTGATGCATTGGGACTTTCGCATGGCCTATTGGCCGCAATTATCGTGATATTTGCGCTCGGAGTTTTTGTATTTCTGCACTGGCTGCATCCAAGGATTAACAAGGGGAGCTGAGCACATGATTGAATTTTACGAAAAGTTTAACAAAAATATCATTCTGAAAATCTTTCACCGATCATGGGTTGCATTACTTGTTATTGGTGCCCTTTTTGTGCTGATAGCTTCCTTTGTTACCAATCGGGATACTCCCAGGGTATTCGCAGTCGATGCGGCCCAAATCAATCGGTCGGTCGAAGTGAACGAGCTGGCGGACTGGTACATACAAAACAAAAAAGATTTTGAAGTGCTGGATTTGCGCTCCGAGGATCAATACAAAACGGGACATATACAACAAGCTATCTCCTGTCCGGTGTGCCATTTGAACAAGCAGGATGCCAATGCGAAGTTTGAGGGTGGTCAGGAGATGCCGAATTTTCAAAAGAAAATAGTCATTTACACCCAAACGGGAAATGAGCCCATTTCACTGCCCCGTGTACTGACCAATAATACTGATTTGTATGTATTAGCCGGCGGATATGAAAAATGGCAGGACGTTATTCTGACTGAAAAAACATATAGTCCTGAGGATACAGCGGAACAAATCGACCAGAAAAAAAGAGCCAATGCCGTGACAAATTTTTTCACCGGCAAAACCGAGCTGGCCGCTCCGGTTCAGGAATTCAAGAAGGTCATCAAAAGAAAGCATGTCATCTCATCCGGACGGAACGAGGGTTGCTAAAGTTCCTGCCTGCCTGTAGATTCATAATCTTTGATTTTAAACCCGGCTTCAAGACTAGTACTTGATTCCGGGTTTTTCATTAATTACAAGCTCGTGAATCAGTCGCTATGAAAGCCCAGGGAAAGATCATAATTACATATCCAGGCGCTTTATTGCCAGCTATTGTATTGAACCTCCTGACAATTCAAGCGCTTTCGAATTGCGGCCCAAGGACCCAACACATACCGGCTTACGACAGCAAACAGGACATTAGCAATTGCAGCGCCTGTCATACCCGGCAATCCCGCTATAAACATGGGAACGCCAATTGCCTTGATTGTCACCTGGGTAAAAAAGCCAGGGAGAATAATCTTTCGGCGGCTAACATGAGTGATACAGCTGGCCTCAATCAAGCAGCAATTGTTCATTCCAGTCTGATACTGATCCCGGGTAATTTGTCCAATGCGCCAGATACATGCGCGCAGTGCCATCCTGAGCATGTAAAAAATGTACAAAAGTCACTCATGGCAACCAACGCTGCCATGATCCGCAAAAACCGGCTGGCATTTAATGTGCATGCCGGCAGCAAGGAATCCCGGCATATTCATCAGCTGGACTTTCATCACAATGCAGCCGACTCCTATTATGCACAGCTATGTGCCTCCTGTCATCTCAACATGGAGAAAGACAGGCCTGGTGCTTTTCGCGGATACGACAAAGGCGGTGGATGCCTGGCCTGTCATCTGGGCAATGATGAGCCAGAAAAACATCTAAATATCGGGCAGCTTGTATCTGATAAGCGCTGTTTTAACTGCCATTCACGTTCCGGCAGGATCTCGCTTTCCTACAGGGGCTGGGCCGAGCTTAGCGATCCAAAAGACAGTCCAGCGACGACATTGGCAGATAACAGAACTGTGTATCAGAAAACCGCAGATTTGCATTATACAGCCGGTTTGATGTGTAATGACTGCCATGTCTCGACCGAGCTCATGGGTGACGGGAAAAGTCATCACACCAAAAGAGATAGCCTGCAGATAAACTGTGCCGATTGTCACTCCAAACCGGCTCCAAACGGACTATTGGCCATCGAAAGCAATCAATCTGCAAAAACGACAACCCAACGATTCCTGATATTAAAACGGAATCAAAAAAAACTGGCAATCCCGCCATATCAAAACGCTCACGCTGGTCATAATCCCGAGCATGCCAGACTGACCTGTTCTGCCTGTCACTCAACCTGGGCACCTGATTGCTTCGGCTGCCATATCGAATATGATCAAAACGCATTTGCTTTTAACCATATCACCGGCCAAAAAGAAAGGGGCCAGTGGCAGGAATATCACGGCGAATCCAGAACAGAACTGCCTGTTCTGGGAGTCGATAACAGAGGCAGAATTGACAGTTTTATTCCGGGCATGAAGCTAAGTATCGATAAATCCGGTTTTAGCAGACCAAAAGAAGATCTAATAGAAAAAAATATTTTTGTCCCCCTCTCACCACACACGATCGGCAAGTCCAGAAGCTGTCAGTCCTGCCACTTGAATGCGCATGCGCTTGGATATGGTCTGGCGAATCTCAAATATCAAAACGGAACCTGGCTTGTGATCAATGAGTATCAAACAGAATTACAGGGAAAATACAAAGGTCTGCCCCAGGATGCCTGGATTCTGCCCGGTCAGACCAATACAGAGTCTCCAGACGGTAGATCGTTAAATGCTCAGGAACAAACCAGAATGCTGGATATTGGCCGATGTATTCAAGCGCATCAAGACACTAATGCGGCTGGTCAATTGGCGGCCTGCAGCCAACGGCACAGAAACTAAATAATTGTCCGCGCCAAGAAATCGAGTTCTGTTCGCGAAAGCCAGTCTTTAACTCAATCAATAAAAATGTTTGTCCCGGCAAAAATTACATGCAATTACAAACACAGGACTGGTATTCTGTCAAATTGTTTCCCTACCCCTGAATTCTACCAGGGACCACGGGGCTTTGACACATGGGCCAGAAAATTTTTAAGCCTGTCGAAATACCCTGGAACCAAAGATTGGTCACGGATATATTTATAAATAATCACGGAATGACACCGTTTTCATCCTCACCCAAATCATTATCGAAGCTGATAAAGTCCGGCAACCCATTCCCCTGAATGAACTCGACAAATTCCTGGTAAGATCGGACTATCGAAAATTTTTCAGCAATACCAGGGGAATAGATAAAATCAGGCACTCGAATATCATCTAAAAACAAAAACTTACTCATCGTTCAAAGCTCAACATGTGAAATATGGATTTATCATCAGTTTATGAATATAAATTCTTTTTCAGGCCTGCTAGTGATATAAGCCAATCTGTAACCTTTTGGAATCTCAATTTTCTCCGGGTTCAGTCTGCTTTCTGGCAGGCAACTTAGCATATAACTATTCAAATCTCCATCTTTGAATGTATAATCATTCAGACCAGCCAAGCAACATATTATAGCATCCAGTATATCATCATCAATTTGAACCCCGTTATGGCTTTTGATATTCAAAAAATTTGCAATGTCGGCCACTCCGTTATTGATCCCTTCCCAATTATTGTTTTTATACAATGCTGCCAGGGATTTGTATTTTGGAACATTCTTTTGCAGTCCTTTCACATAGAGTAACTCTAAACTGGCTTTTGGATACGTCTCAAAAATTTTTTCCCCAATTTGCGAGAATAGCTGAGCTTCATTGAGCAGAAAACGAAACTGCGCTAAAGGAGTCCCGATGAAATTCCCCAGTGGTGCCAAGCCACCTAAAGCCTTGTCTATTGGCCTTAAGCTACATTGCCAAAGATAATGTGGATCTTTAGGATTCGGTAAGTCCTGCAGGTCAAGCGGTATGTCCACATATACTCCATCGGATTCATAGACAATTTGTTTTATAAACTCAACGTATGGTGATAGAGAATCATCTCCGATAAAAAAATTTCCCTTACGAGGCACTGAAAATGGATTTTTAGTGATTAGTGAAAATTCTACAGAGTTAGCATGTTCTTCACATTTAACGATTTTTGTTTTTTGGTTAGCAAGACCACTGAGGTCAATTCCATATAATATTTTGTTACTGCTATTGTGCATTGTGTTTTCCTATTTCAGTTAGATTGTATAATTCTTTGCTACCCCTTCCTTATCTGCGCAGATGATTGGCGCCAACCTATCTAAAGCTTCCTCAAAAACTGCAAAATCTTCACCATCGCCAATGTATCCAGCTTGCAGTATACCAACAGAGAATCACGAATGCTTTGTCGTTCTGCCGGGTCTGCAATTTTATGAAGGCCGGCATAGATTGTCATCGCCATGGAACCATCCTGCACTGAGAGCGATTTGTAATTCAGCTCCGGATCATTCGGAAAAAGAGCCGGCAGTACCGATTTGATTGAAAAGCTTCCATGCATAGCCGGATGATAATATCCCTTTTTCTGAAATGGTTGCAGTAAATCCATAAAACGTGGCTTGAGATTTTCCAACTGCTGCTGGAATTGGGACACACCGGATGCTACACTTCGCACAATTCCTTTTTCAAAGCCCATATTCCAGGCCAGAATAGTTCCTTGCTCCGGCAGTTTTGCCAGCAAAGCCTCAGCAAAATCATGCACCGGATAGCTGTTTTCATCGGCCAGGAATTCATGATGTGTAATTCTGCCGGTTCTATCTTCAATATGCAGCGAAAATTGAAATGGAATATTCTGAAATGGCCTTTGACCATCAAAGCGCGGCACCGGCTCACTGAAGGTCTCAAAATCCAGATAGGCGATCGGATATTGTAGCTGCTCCAGAAAATCTGTTATCACGGCCTTATCAATATAGGGCTCTCCACTGCGCAGGACTGTACGCTGAATCTGCTGGGTGTCCGTCAGTGTATAGTCCTCCGGGATCTCAGCGATGGATTTAATTCCGTCATTAAACAACTCCCAACGCTGGTTCCAGTTCATCCGGTAGAGATTAAATACTGAATCCTGTGGCACAGATCGCCAGCAATAGTCACTAAAGTCACACTCAAAGGGGCTCAGGCAATGATCACCAATTTCAATATCAGGCTGATCCTCATGATTGACCACTGTATGCATCTGCTGTAACTGAGCCGGAATTTGACTCTGCAAAGGCAATACCGAATCTGTTATATCCGCAACATGAAAGAGTTTTTGTAAATCCAGCTCGCCTTTACGAACGTAATCAATATCTATATGGACTACAGCAGCCTTTGTTAATGGCAGATGATGAGAGACCACATACCACTGGATGGATGTATCGAGTATCTGGTAATCCTTGACACTGGCAGTACTCTTTACTTCAAAGAGCTGCCAGCCATCTCTGCTTTTGTGCAAGATATCAACTAGAACTAGTATTCCGTCCCTGATAAAGGTCGCCTCGTATATTGTATTACAGCCCTGCTCTATCAGCTCAGCTGTTCTTTTTGCCATTCCATTAAAGTTTCGGTGATCAAAATCGATTTCAACTCCGCCCGGAAATAATCCCTGAGCCAGCTGACCAACCTCGGTTCCTGCATTGAAAGTAGCCTGCAATGATGCATCCGGCTTTCTACGCTCCTCCGGTTTGTGCTTATACAGCCAGAGAGATTTATGGCATTGCAATCCGCGCAGGAAAAGAGATTTTGATATCTTGTAATTGGGCATAGGCCCGGCATTCCTTACTTTTTCTTATAATGCTTTGTCAGTGCTGCCAGCTTTTCATTGAAGCTTTTGACTAGTGACTGCGGCTCAAGCAGCCTGCACCAGTCACCATAGTCAAACATCAGAGCCTTTACAAAGCGCTCATCTGCTGACTCGAAAGCAATTGTCACATACTCGTTGTCATTTTCCTGATCCAGAATATCGTACTGGATGTTGAAAGTATTGCGGAAGTGGTGCATCGAATTACCGGAAAGCTTGAATACATAGCGCTGGATCGGTTTTTGAAAACGGGCATTGGGCGAATTCTCTTCGAAGTGTTGCAGATTAAAAGAACTGGTTTTATCGTGATTCCATTTGCCTTTGAAAAATTCGTCCCACAGATCGGAATGGATTTTACTTATACAACTCAGTATATAGTACTTCAGCTCGTCAGTCCCATCCTCATAACCGATCACATCCAGGTAGCCATTGCGGCTGGTGACTGCTACCGGTATGATCTTGCGATTGGTCTGGGTGCTACTCATCAGCTTTTCATAGTCAAAGGAAAAGAGCATACCAAATTTAATAAAGTATTTCAGTATGAATAACCTCTGTAGTACCTCGAAACGTCCCTGCTCCCTGTCCAGCCAGATATTCAGGGCATTGTAATCGAAATTGAAGGAAAAGGACTTCAGATAGTCATGACACATCTGGCGATACTCTTTCTGATGATTGTTCAGCCCATCGATCAGGTTACGCTTGAAATCAATTGTTATATGGTATATTTCTGAAAGCATTCGGCGGTAATTCAGGAAAGTGCGCTGATAATTATTGAAAGCATCACCATCCAAAGACTTTAATTTGCTCTTTTTGGCAGAAGCTTTCTTCCCTGAGCCTTCAGCCAAAAGCTCCTGAGGGCTTTGCTGCATGTAGTACAGAAAGTCAATCATATCCTGGGCAGTTAAATTGGTACGATCATTAAAGACATACAGACTGGAAAATGCCAACTGCTCGATGCCCATTAGAATTTGTTGTTCCGGTGAAAGATTCTGTCTTTGAGCTTTGGCCATAGAGATCAGTGTCCTGCTCCAAACTAGCCATGACAAGCCGATTTTGCCCAGAATAGGCCGGAACTCACGACATCTGTTTCCCCTGCCGCTCATGGCATCCATAGCTGATTTATAGCATATATGAAAGGACAGAAGCGGAAAAAGTTTTACCGATTGCTGATTATTCTACCGGCACTTCCGCGGGTGGGTGAATTATAGCCAGACTGGAAAATGAGCGAAGCGCAATTCTTTTTCGGATCGGCCACCGGGCTTTATGCTATAAACACCATATTCACAGAACACGCGAGAAAATACCTATGGCGCACAAAACTATAATAGTCGAACGGAGTTCACTGAGTAAGCAAGTCAAGCTGCTCCCCGTGTCTATTCGATCACAAATGATTGTCTATGCTTCCCGTATGCTTGAGCAGCTGGAGCCAGATGAAGATCTGATTGACTTTTATTTCAGTCTGCCCGATACGGCCGATCTGGAGCAGCTGCACATGCGGGTTCAAAAACTGATTAACGATGAGGAACAAAAAAAAGAGCTTTTATCCATGTTCCGGCGCCAGCGCTTCTCGATCGACTGGGATGATCTGCATCCGGAAACCGTCGCTATTCTGCTGGACGAGACCAGTAAACTGCTTGGCGAACAAGCTGTGCCCGATCGGCAAAACAATCGCTATCAGGGCCGTATCCGGCAGCTAAGTGATCTGCTGGGTCTGAACAGTACGGAACAGGAGATTCTGCAGCTGCTGTTCACCTTTAAGAACAGTGATTCACTGCAAAGGATTATAAGAAACAGGGAGGGCTTGGCCGGATTTGATACACTGATAAGTATCCTCTGCCAGTGTCCGTTGGCAGACATAAGGCGGGCCCTTCATAAAAGTTCCGCCCTGACTACCATGCAGGTGATTGAAAATAATTATCACATCCGAAGCACTAATCTTGAACTTACAGACGATACCTTCAATTTCATTCTGGACCTGGCAGATGAGAACATGATAGACAGTTTTTTCCACTTGTGTCCGCCGGCGTCAGACTTCCGGCTGGACTCTTTTCCCATTGCAAAAAGCAGTCGCCGAATACTGTCCGGTCTGGCCGGTTCCTCCGGTCCGGCCCATATTTTGCTATGGGGCTATCCCGGCACCGGCAAGACGGAACTGTGTAAAAGCCTGTTGGCGGAACTGGGCGAAACTTCGCTTTGGATCAGCTGTCCCGATCATTCCGATGATGAGAATAGACGTATTCGGGCCCTAATAGCAGCCTGTCACTATGCAAGCCAAAAAGAAGCAGTCGTTGTAATGGATGAAGCCGATGATTTCCTGGCTACTGAAAAAAACATATTAACTTACAGGACGGCAGACACCAATAAGGCCTGGCTCAATCAATTTCTTGATAAAAATAGAAAAACCCGGATCATCTTTATCTCTAACCGTGTTGATGCTATTGAATTGTCTGTCCGTCGCCGGATGCACTTCAATCTTTTTTTTGACAGACCTTCAGAAAAGCTGGGCCAGCAATTCTGCAAAAAGGCCTTTTTAAACCATGCAATAGCCCGGCAAATCAATTACAGGGACCTCGCCGGACTAATCAATCAGCCGGGTATGAGCCCGGCCACCCTGGGCAAGGCCCTGGACACCGCCCAAATGCTGCTCAATAATCAAGCGCAGCATGACCAGTCCATCAAAACCAACAAGATGATTAAAAAAATCATTCATAATCATCGTGTTTTCATGGGGGAGGAGAAGGCCAGGTCTCTTTCTGACAAACCGATTCAACTCAGCGCCAGATTCCGCCGGAAATTTCTGAATCCGGATACGGATCTGAAATTGCTGCAAAGCAGTCTGAAAAGCTTTTACCGACAAAATATAAAGCATTCCAAAAAACGCAAAAGCAAAAAGCAGCAAAGCGAGCGCGGTGGCCTGGCCCTGCTCTTTCACGGGCCCAGTGGCAGCGGCAAGAGCGAGTATGTGCGATACCTGGCCAAAAAGATCAAGGCGCCGCTGAAGTATATTCAAGCCTCTGATATTCTGGCACCCTTGGTGGGCCAGAACGAACAAAATCTACGAATGGCCTTTGACACCGCTGCTGCTGAAAAGTCTATTTTGTTTATCGATGAAATTGATACCTTTCTTGGTAACCGGCAACAATCTAATCGTAACTGGGAAAGGAATCTGGTTAATGAGTTCCTGACTAATCTGGAAAATTTCAGTGGTATACTGATTGCAACGACCAACCTAGACCAGTTACTGGACAGTGCAGTTTCGCGCCGTTTCAGCTGGAAGGTGCATTTTGGTCCTTTAAAGCCAGAGCATATTATAGCAGCGATCAGTCAGTATTTCCCGATTCGGGAGGATCAGATCGGCCCGGTTGAAACTTCAGCCATCAATAAACTGGATGGATTGTGCATTGGCGATATCAGGGTGGTCTGGAATCGCCGGCGTTTTATCAACTCAAGGCAGGCAGAGATGCAGTTCACAGAGCTGGTGACAGTATTGCAAAAAGAGATTCAATTCCGTAATGGTGGCAGCCGTAGGACACTTGGGTTTCAGTAGTCAGGGTGGGGAGAAATACTGTGGAATGAAAAATCGGTCATTGTCGTACCAAGTGTACAAAATATTGCTTGATCCTGCATCACAGGACAGATTTCTTTGAAGAAAGTCCTGAATTTATTAGTTCTACATCATTAATCAAAACCTAATTATTGGAGAAAAACAAATGCAAAAAGAATACGAGTTACAAACTTTCATAGCGGAAAACCCATGGCTGCTCAATATCAATTTTGAAACTGTGCCCGAACTTCCAAATAATGGTATTGAATTTCAAATTGGAGAGCAAAACCGTATAGATTTAGTCTTGCGCGATAAGGTAAATCACAATCCCATAATTGTAGAATTCAAATTCTCTCCTTTTTACAGGGAGAACATCGGTCAAATACTGGAGTACAGGGCAAGGGTGGTAAATTCCTTTCAGAAGGATAATTCAGTTTTATTTGAAATATTCAAGGATTTTACTCAATGTCCGCGACTTGTCCTGGTAGTAAAAGAATGCGATAGTTTTTTCAGAGTGGCCTGCAATATGAGCGGTATTGAATTATTTGAGTATAGAAATGTCAGTCAAGTATTAACAGATCCAACAAAAGTAATGCAAATAAAGGATTATTCAGCTGCTTTCAAAAACAGTAAGCTACCTTTAAGCATGGACCGCGGCAACGAGTTAGAAAAACTGATATATAGCCCCATTAAAGCTGTTCTCAGTGAATTCAATAAGCTTTATGCATGGAAGGACCCCAGAGGCAGTACTGGTTTTTATTACAATCAGTATAACTATATGCTGATAAACAGGTGGCTGTTTTCGGATGAGATAATATCAATAGGAATATATGAAGATATTTTTTCAAACGGAAAAATCTGTATTTCATATTTCTCCTATAACAAAGAAACATTAAATCGATTTGCAAAATTCCATTCTGAGAATAGCGAACAGGAAGCTTTTTTTGAATGGAATGATACCTGGAATGAGGGTACCTTTAAAATGCTATTTGACAGCAATACTTTTTTTGAAAACATCATTCCAATATTCAAGAACGAATTAGAAGTATACATAAAGTTTACCGAAAACGAGATTAATGGCGCTTAACACGAACAGTAACAGTATTGACCTGATACTCAGCTGCCGGGCTACTACACACTAATCATAGCCTATCAGGCTATTCAATTACAGGATCCTGAGCCCAATCTTAGTATACTATTGATAGGGGAATGGAGACCTGTCTGGCTTTAGATGACGAATTAAATATCGCTCTAACTCTAATGTAATATCTGACTTTCCTTGAGCTAGTCCCACAAACCGTTAGAGTTTGAAAAGCGGAACCCATCCAGGATTTAGGTCTTGGAAACAAAAAATACACAAGAAGGGTTCCAAATGAAAAATCAATCAACTAAAGAAAATCCACAAGCAGAATTTTATACTCTGGAGGATTTCAGACAACTCACCAAAGACACAATCGAGGCCAGCATTCGAAAGAATTCGATTGAATATATCCGGTCCATTTTGCTCGAAGAAGTGGAAGCGCTCTGCGGCCAATCTCACAAACATAAACGCGGCCAGCTCGCCCATC
>JAGRNA010000158.1 GCA_020441005.1 Leptospiraceae bacterium | reverse complement strand
ATTCGTCTGTCCGCTCATTAGGGGCAGACGATTCCTGCTTGCGATCCGGCACGGGTTGATAACCGGAACTTGCTTGAAACATAGCTCCGTAGTCCGATCGCGCGGGTTGCCGTTTATAATGTAACTGAAACCATCTTTGCGGAAGGGGATACGGCCCAGGACGGCTTTTACTTTGTGCTGGATGGCAAAGTAGGTGTGTATCGCTCTGACTGGCAGGACGGCCAGCATCCATTGGTGGAAATCGGACCCGGCGGTTCGTTCGGGGAACTGGGCTTGCTCATAGGAAATAAAAGAACCGGCACGATCAAGGCTCTTGCCGACCGAACCAAAGTTGTCAGCATTACCGAAGCAGTATTCAAAAAAGAGGTAGCGAAGAATCAAAAATTCCTGGAAGGACTGATCCGGTTAACAATTCACCGTATTCTGGAATTACAAAAAATCGTCAAGGTAGAAGGTTATCAAATGAACTGGGAACTACCGGATGAAATCCTAAAGGCGATTCAGTTGAATAGAATGCGCAATCTGAGTCTGGGCAGCAATCATACTGTGTTCCACTCCGGTTCAAAAAACGACAATTACATCTATGTGGTCGCCGAAGGCGAAGTGGGTATCTTTCTGGAAGATGCTCATGGTACTGAGCAGCTGGCCGGATCCTGGCAGCCGGGCGATATATTTGGTTATATGCACCTGGTGCATGAACCCAATCGGCAGTACACGGCCCGCACCCTTGAACGTAATACCTTGCTGATTTTCCTCGATAAAGAAATGTTTCACAAGCTAATTCTAATCTTTCCTGATTTTGGTTTCAGTCTCTATAGTACAATTCTGACACATCTGGTAACATATCAATATAATATGCTGCGCAGCCAGAATCAGGCTGAGGCTTTGGTTTAGTATTCCAGCCTCCGGTAATGTAAACGCCGGCAGCACTACCAATATCCCGACTTTCACACTAGTTACCTCGGCTACCCGCAAAGCGAGCATTATCATTGCGGCGCTTTGATCAGTGGAACCAATTACATGCGACGCAAGCACCGGACTACACCATTAAATACTCTAGATTCTCGAGTATAAACTATCGCGGCAATTATCAGAATTTGTGAATCGCCGCTGCAAGAATTAATAGTCCAGGCAAACCGCTGCGCTGCAATAATTGTGGTATTTCGGACTAATTTATGATGCAATGCAACATACCCCGGGGGATATTTCTGCTTGACAAAAACAAACAATCTTGTCCTTGTTTGTTACAAATTAAATACAGGCAGGCTACCTTTTCATGGCTAAAGTAATTGTTATCGGATCCGGATTTGCCGGACACACCGCCGCACTTTATTTAGGTGACGCGCTCGGTAAAAAGCACGAAATTACAGTCGTAAACAAGCTGGAAAACTTTTCCTATATTCCATCATGGGTCTGGGTGGGTGTGGACCAAATGAAGCCTGGCAAAACTGTATTTCCACTGGCGCCGGTGTACAAAAAAAAGCGCATCAATTTCGTGCACGCTGAAGTGCAGACAGTGTATCCAGAGCAAAAACAAATCGAAGCACTGCGGCGGGATGGCAGCGACGAAATTGTCCGGCTGGACTACGATTATTTGCTGATTGCAACCGGGCCGCATCTCAATTTCGCCGGTACAGAAGGTCTTGGGCCGCATAACAACGGCAATTCCCATTCCATTTGCACTCTGCCGCATGTTATCCAGACGCGCGATACATACCTGCAGCTGGTTGATGAAATGAAAGCCGGGAAGTCCAAACGAATGGTTTTTGGCACCGGCCACCCGGGCGCAACGTGCCAGGGGGCGGCGTTCGAATATATTACGAATGTTCACAAGGACCTGCTGCGCCGCGGAATTCGCGACAAGGCGGAACTGGTTTGGGTATCAAACGAAGCCGATGTCGGCGATTTCGGTGTGGACGGAATCACTGTTTACCGAGGCAAAGAAACGCTCAGCAGTAAAGAGTTTATCAGTGCGGTATTCGATGATTACGGCATTGAGTATCATGTCCAAAAAGGAGTCAAAAAAGTCGACGGCAAGGCTTTGTACTGGGAGGACTACGAGGGACAAGACGGCGGCATGGACTATGATTTTGCCATGTTGATTCCGCAGTTCACCGGGGTTAAATTTAATTATGTGGGCCAGAATGGAGAGGACCTGTATGATAAGGTCGCCAATCCAGCCGGATTCATCAAGGTGGACGGCAAATACGGTCAAAGTTATGATGATATGATCAAGGATCCGGAAAGCTGGCCGGCTGTGTATCAAAATCCCGACTATCCGGAGATCTTTGCGGCCGGTATCGCCTTTGCCCCTCCCGGACCCATATCGCGGCCGCACAAAAATCCAAACGGTATGCTGATTGCCGCAGCCCCACCCCGGACCGGCATGGTTTCAGGGGTCATAGGACGCGTGGTTGCAAAAAATATCATCAGCATGATTCAAACCGGAAAACTGGCCAATCAGGAACGGATGACCGAAATGGTGGCGGCCTGTATTGCCTCGATGGGGAACTCCCTATGGGATGGTTCAGCCGCAACAATGGTGCTTTATCCAGTGGTACCAGACCATAGCAGATTTCCAGACACAAAGGGTCGGGATCCATTTGTCACGGATATGGAGATGGGTCTTTCCGGTGCCTGGATGAAACGCCTGATTCATTCGACCATGATCCATAAAGCCAAATCCAGACCAGGCTGGAAAATTATTCCGGAATAAAAAAGGAGTTTACATTATGACTACAGACTCGGTTGAAACTAAAGAACCCTTTCGAATTACCAGGAAAGCCAAATTTTGGATGAACTTCAAGCCGTATCAATTATGGCGCTTTATCGTCTTGAATCTAAAGATCCTCAAAGCAGTGGATCATAGCAAGCGGCCGGATAAAGTTCACTAGAATTTGATAGAATAGAATCAGGCCAGGCAGTAGTAGTCCCGGACTGCCTGGCGTCCGCTTGCATGCAAATAGTCTTCTATTTCTGTACGGGCAATGATACCCGGTACTCCGCTGAGCACAAAGGAGTTTCGATCCTGCTGGATATGGCCAGGTGTGACAACGGGAATGCCGTGAATCCGCTGACCAATGCGTCCGGGATGGACTTCGAGCAGAGCTTCGATTTGAAAGCCGGCATCTTGCAGCAACCGGATAATGCGCCTCGCGTAGCGGCCGGCTCCCCAGAATACAAGGCTGCGACAATCTAAACCAGTTCCGATTTGGCGAGCCTGCAGCTCTTTGATCAAGTGTTGCATTTTGATCCTGGTAAAGGCGGTCTGCAGATAGCGGCTGTCAACGCGGGTCAGTCGGTCTTGATGGTCGTTCCAAACTAAAACAGTTACCGGAAGTCGGACTGCCCGATGTCCGGCAGCAAAAAACCGCAGCCAAAGATCATAATCCTCCGGAAAACCGCCCTCCTGCCAGCCGCATAGCTGACGCAGACACTCAGAACGCATCATAATACTGGGATGGACAAGCGGAGATTCAACATACCGATTAGCATAGATTTCTGAGGCTCCCAGTAGACTATTCTGCCAGTCTACATAGCGCTTAAAACCACGGGCGTCTGCCAGACGGCTCTCAAAGCGGACAAGTCCAGAGACCAATTGAATACTCTCGTTTTTAGACAAGGCAGCGGCCTGCAGCTCCAGGCGTTCCGGGCAGCTCACATCATCAGCATCCATCCGGGCAATGAATTGACCCCGGGCTAGTGCAAGGCCGGCATTCAATGCCAGGGCTACACTAGCCAAATGATTGTACTCTATAACAACAAGGCGCGCATCTGATACCTGCAGTACACGGGATTTTGTTTCCGAATCACATTGATTACAAATAACAATTAATTCGAAAGTTCTCAGAGTCTGGTGTAGAATACTCTGGATTGCCGCAGTGACTGTGTCGGGCGCACTTTTGACCGGCAATAAGACTGATACCAGGGGACGGTTCAAGACGAGGGCAGAGCAGAAATGCGCTTAGATGAGTGCGCGTTCTGTTCCTGATCCAAGCAGCAGCAACTCTGAGCCGGCTAAAAGCAGGGTCTCGGCCGGTGGCGCAAAGACTAAACGGTCATCGGGGGATTTAAAGCTGATACAAATAAAGCCATCCTGACTGATTCCCGAATCTTTCAGCAGTTTCCCCTCATAGCGGTCCCCGGGTTGTATATTCAGCACCTTCATGGGAAATTCGTAATTCGCCTTGTTGTAAGCGATTTCCATAAAATCATCCACGTCAGGAAACAATAAACTGCGGGCCATTTGTACTCCGCCGACAGCATAAGGAGAGATTACTTTGTCAGCTCCAGCCTGTTCCATCTTGGGTCTTGTATTTTCATTGGCGACCCTGGTTTCAATGCGCAGGTCCGGCTTCAGACGCCGAGCAGACAAGACTACAAAAAGATTATCTGCATCGGTAGGCAAAACGGCTGCCAGTCCCAGAGCCTGGTCAATTCGGGCTTCCTGCAAGGACTCCTCCAATAGCGCATCCAACTCAAGTATCAGCCATTTCTTTTTTTCGAGCTGTTTGTAGCGACTGACGGTTGAGTTGGGATTGGTTTCCAATACTACAAAATTTTGGCGCGTCCGCTCCAGCTCCATAATCATGGCCAGAGCCATTCGGCCGCCGCCGCATATAATGTAATGATTTCTAAGTCGCTTGATTTGATCACGCATGCGGGTACTTTCCACGATATCCTTAAAGCGGTTGCGCAGGATCATATTCAAGACCCCGTCCAGCGCCAGTCCATAAAAAACCACTCCGCCCAGAATTAATAGTATTGTGAAGATTTTGCCGTTGGGGCTCAGGTCGTGCACCTCTCCAAACCCGACGGTTGTAATCGTTATCACTGTCATGTAAGCGGCATCCACAGTATTCCAGCCCTCCAATAAACCATAGCCGGTTATACCGATACCGAGCAGGAGCCCCAAAAAAATTGCCGGGCTTAGAATTTTGAACAGATTGTTCAGATAATACTGTATGTCCGCCAACTGCATGAACAAGACAATGCTGGCAGGGCAATGAGCATTGACAATGATTATCCATTATTTAGCAGCCGAATTTATTGCACTGGTACGATCGTTGTGGGCGCCTGCCTGCCGGCACCGGGTGCTCCGGCTAGCTCGCACCTGCCTGCGGCAGGCAGGTGCGAGCAGACTCATCGCCCCCTGGCGCGGCATTTTTTTGTCAGACAGACGCAACATATCGCACAGTCCCGACCTATAGGAAGTATGAATCATCGAATCCGCAATCAGTCCGGCACACACCAGAAACAGCAACAGGTCTACACGCGAGCCAATCATCGCTAT
>JAGRNA010000157.1 GCA_020441005.1 Leptospiraceae bacterium | reverse complement strand
TCCAGGAATCCTTGCCCACCCAAATGGGTGCCGGCAGGCTAGTTTCCACTCCCATCCTGGGCGGGCTGTATCACAAATACGAGTGGAAGGAAGCTGTATGACGGGAATTTAGTAAAGTTTTATATGTTTCGGCAGTACATGATGGAAAGCCGTGTTTCGCGCAAGCGACATGTTGCTTGTACTTCCTGCATCCACTGCCTCGTCAAAAAGACGCCAATGCGCAGTACGCTGTTTGTTTGTAAGTTAGACGCCCCGGCGACTGTTGTAGTTGTTGAACGCGTGCAGATACTCGTCGTACAGGGGACTAGTAGGCGCCGGTAGACTTATGTGCTGTTTCGTCGATGCGCAGCTTTTCGCGGAACTGCCACAGTCGCTTCACATTCTCGGGAGTCTCGCACTCAAAAGGATCTTCAAATAGCGTAATGCGAAAAAGCTGGTCTTGCAGTTGTCGCACCGAGTGCGCATTCAAATCGCTTGGCGGCTTGTCCAGACCTATACTGTGCAGGAAGGGAGGGCCTACGTAGTTTGTCCATGCGGCCGTGAAATCGATGGGACCGACGACGTGAATATGGCTTGGATTCTGCTCCAGATCTACTATTTCCTCTTGAAGTGTTTCACTGAATTTCACTCGCCCGGACGGTAGTTCTTTTCCGATTGCCTTGAAATACTGAACTCCAATCTGGTTTTGTTCGGATATGTTCTCCAGATCATGAATATTGCCGCTCGCGACTTCTAAGACGGAAGCGATGCGATCCGAGTATTCGAGAGTTCTATGGAGCGAGAAGTCTTCAGTGTTCGTAGCGATTTCGAAACCGAATACCCAGCAAGGGCTTCCTCTCATTCGACCATCCGTGACCGTAAGGCTCAGAGCTGGACACTCTTCCAACAAAGGCCATTCGAAATGCACTTTTTGGAGGCCACTTTGTCCGAATGTTTTTACCAGGGCATCTTCGGAGAATTTCTTGAAACGACCCGAGAACGCCTTGCTCCCGTAAAACCGTGCAGGCGCACCCCATACTGCCCGGGTCTCGGCCAATGCTAGTCTCGCCTGTGCTTCTATCGATGAGTCGGCTGTGCCAACTAGTGTGCCGCTTAACTGCTTCCGCATTTTCCTTTCTTCCTTTATGCCCTAATTACTATCGGATGGGTACAAAATGCGTCGTTACGCCTCGTGACAGCAGTTCGCGTGTGACGCGGTCCAACGCTTGTCTTTGACCGGTCGTAACTGACCAGTCGGATGGGATCCCTACGCGAAACTGGCGTGGACCTACTGGATAATTGACAAGGTCGTTCGCCTTCCGCAGCAATCTTGAAGTCACGCGGGACGGACTCTGGTAGCTCGCCAGCGACAGATCAATCGTGGTAACGCTTGTGGCTGGCGGTCCATCAATTACCGGATGATTGAAAGGAAGGCCACCACGACCACCAGGAAGTAGACTCGGATTTGCTTCTGCTACAGCTCCGCGCTGCAACGGTGGCAGGTCCCAGATGCCTCGACCACCCGTCGCACTATTGGGGACTCTTCTCCCTACTGTTCGTGTTTGTTGTGCAATCTCCTTGGTGTACTTTCTAATACCATCTCTAACTGCACCGTTAAAGTCAAGACCATTTCGGAGCTTCGTCAGTAAAGTTAGTCTTTTATTGTTTTTGGTAAAATCATTAACGCGATCTAATTGTTTCAAAGTGCCAATGCCAGCGATTGTCATGATTACATCAGGAGCAATTTGACCTGCCCTGATTGACAGGTTCTTTCTGGCTTGAATGGCTATGGCTTGATCATTCGAAAATGCGCCTTCAATGTCAGACTGTAAACCATCTATATAGCCTTCCATTTGTGCATAGATTGCCGATCCGAACTGATCTTGAGCGCCGCGTCCTGTTAGCCTTAAGTACTGGCTCTGATTGGCTTGAATTGCCAACGAAGCCATATCATACATTGGGGTAACTGGATCTGCCATAAAATCCAGTGTAGATTTGCCCATTTCAATTGTAGTTGCCAGACCCTCCTTGAATGCCAGGGCCAGGTTCTGACTGGTGCCTGATTTCATCTTTTGATTCCTGGCTTCTGCCGCCAGTTTTTCCAGATAACTAGAGCCCTGTCCGAGTACATCCCGATACATTCCAGGCAATGTGCTCTTGTTTCGAGCCAGGTCGTCGGCGTGGTTTTTGGCATCCGCAAACCAACTGCTTATACCGTTCAATGCCTGATTCGTCGCCTCGTAAGTTGCCCAATGCAATCGATCCGCTAAACTGCTACTCGCGGGTTTGATGTATTTTTGCTCTGTGACTTGAATTTCTCTTTTGCCATTTAATACCTCCTGAGCTTCAGAAAGACTTATGTTATGTTCCTTCATTATGGAATTAACGGCCTGACTGTAAGCAATTGCTACTCTGCGGTATTTTAATGCCTCACTTACATCAATGTGATTCGCCAGGGCTTGCGCGATAGCATTGTCTGCATCTTTTAATGATCCTGTTTTGATTTTCCTGATCAATTCGGCGGTAACTTTTTTATCTGTAAAAAATGGGCCATCCATCGGATTGCCGCCACCACTTACACCTACGTAATCCCCTACGCGTGTGTCAAACATGGTATTGATGCTTGTATCATTGAACAAACCAGACCGTGTCATGGCTTGCGCTGCTAGCCTGATCTCATCCGGCGTAGTTGCATCGGCCATTGCCTTGCCAAGGGATGCACCATACTCGGCATTATTCTTGTATTCCCCGCCAATGAGCCAATTGCCGATTTTTTCAGCTCCAATAGCCCGTAATCCTTTCCCAATTGCACTTAGGTTGAAGATATTGCTTTCAAACCAGCTTTCTTTTGTGGCCAGTAAAGCGGCTCCGTTTTTCACATTATTCTGTTGATTGCGGCGGCCTTCTTCATTCGCCTGTTGCAGTTGGTTGGCATAAGCCTGCATACCCGAGCTGACCATATTCAAAGCGCCCATGAAGCTGGTATCGGCATCCACGCTGCTGTAGTTGTGGGCTATGATGTGCTCGGCTGCAATTTGACCCGCTGTCCCGGCCAAAGCTCCGTAACCGGCTCCATACTTCTCGCCAATGGCGTCCCCGGCTACTTTGGCTCCGGCTCGAATGGAAGCCGCTTCCAGATCACCGGCGTCATAGCGAAAGCTGCGCAGATCGCCGCTCTGATCATATTTGAGTCCCGCGCTCACATATGTACTGGTAAGGCCACCCACGACCTTCGCGGCATTAAGGATAGACAGGCTGGCATTGATTGCAGCCCGGTCATTCCCCTGGACTGTAACCTTTCCCGTTGTAGGATTGGTCTTGATTGAATCAGCCGCATATATCATGGCTGCCGAAATAAAAGGGCCTATACCCGGTATCAGGGCCACGGCAGGGGCACTTGCCCTGGTAACATCTCGAATTGTATTGGCTGTATATTCCTGCTGCATCGCAGACTTGCCCTTGTACATGCTCTGCGTCAGCCCGCTGCCTGCCTGGTCCTGGTCGATCAGGTCCCCGAACACTTTGAGTTGCAAGTAAAAGCCCAACGGCGCGCCGCCGGGACGGGGACCGCCGGAACCCAGCTCGCCAAAGCCGCCATTGGCGGTATAGGCCAGGATATTGGCCAGGGTCCCGCCGGCCAGTTGTTCGCTGCCTGAATACTGTTGCGCCCACTTTTGCGCCTCGCCGGTGATCTGGTTACGCAGAATCTCGTCGGTGTGTCTTTCATCTTCAGTGTGGGCCTGGCCAACCCAGTGCGCAAACAGGCCGATCGCTTCCTTGTCCTGACTACGCATCCCGGCCTTGCGCTGGGTCTCATTCTCTGCCCGGCCCATGATCTTTTCAAAGACCACCTTCATGGCCAGTTTTTGGGATTCAAAGAAAGCATCGACCTCGACCTCGGACTCTTCGGTCAGCATGGTGATCATCTGCTCGTCGCTCATGGTGCGCTTGCCGTTGTCCATCTCGCCGAGTGTCTTCTCGATCCAGTAGTCGGTATCAAACCAGGCGTATTTGTTGGCCACACCGGACGTCGCCACACCGTTCAGTTTCTTGATGAACAAATCACCTTGTTCGACCCAGCCGGCACTCAGGGCCGCGCTACGGGTCTGGGTGGCCACCTTCTGGTTCTGGGTCGAGGTCAAGTAGCGGAACTGTTCGAGCATCGCGCGATACTGCTCCATCATTGCCACCTTGTTTTTGATCTGCATCTGTTTCTGGTGTTCCTGCATCTCGTCGCGGAACTGGCCGCCC
>JAGRNA010000156.1 GCA_020441005.1 Leptospiraceae bacterium | reverse complement strand
AGTCAAGCTGCGCACGGCCGAACTGGAACAAAGTTTGCAAACCGTGCGCGAGTTAAAAATAAAACAGGATGGCGATTATTTTCTGACATCGCTGCTATTGAAACCCTTAAACGGATGCTTTAGCCAAAGCGAAAATACGGACGTAGAAATATTCCTGAAGCAAAAAAAGGAATTCAGCTTTCGAAAATGGGAAACCGAAATCGGCGGCGACCTCTGCCTTAGTTATAATCTGACACTCAAATCCCGCGATTATGTTGTGTTCATCAATGCGGATGCAATGGGTAAATCCATTCAGGGTGCCGGCGGAGCGCTGGTGGCCGGTGTGGTATTCAAGTCAGTTGTCACCAGAACCCAGCTTAGTTCGGCTGGTCAAAACAAGGAACCGGAGCGGTGGCTAAAGGATTGTTTCAGTGAATTGCAAAACACATTTATCTCCTTCGATGGGAGTATGCTACTGTCTGCGGTAATCGGCCTGGTGGCGGACAAGAGCGGATTTTGCTACTATATAAACGCGGAGCATCCCTACCCGGCTTTACTGCGCGATGGCAAGGCGGTCTTTCTGGGCACAGATGCCGTCAGGCGCAAAATCGGCATTGATGCGATTGAAACTCCCCTTGTCATTGAAACCATTCAATTACAACGCGGTGATGTGTTGCAACTCGGATCGGACGGGCGTGACGATTTATTGCTCTCCTTCCAGGGCGAGCAGCGTGTGATCAATGAGGATGAAAGCCTTTTTCTGCGCAACCTGGAGAATTCGCGCGGGATACAACAAGAATTGGTCCGGGCAATCGAGCAATGCGGGCAGCTAACGGATGATTTGAGCCTGCTACGCATTAGCTGGCAGGAAGATGCGCCCCTGCGAATGAACGCACCGCCCCTCGAACTCTATCAAAAGGTGCAGGCTGGCCTGCATGATCCCGGTCCCATCAGCACTCAAATGATCCAGGAAATAAAAACCATCCTGCACGAGCACCCCCATTTCAATGATGCCTGGCTATTGGCCGCCCGAATCAGCCAGACCAGGCAGGACTGGCACATTGCCCGGCAGTACTACCAGGAATATACAGCCAGGCAGCCCGCCGACCTGGAAGCCGTATTTCAGTTGGTATTATGCTGCAAGAAACTGAAGGACTATCGGGCAGCGGTCGACTATGCAGAGGCCATTCGTCTGCGTGATCGGGAAAATTTGCGCAATCTGATTGCTCTGGCAGATTGTTATCGTCTGTTGTCGAATAGCGAGCGGGCCCGTAAAATCCTGCTAGAGGCAAAGGGTATTGATCCGGCGCATCCTAATGTGATCAAGCTCGATGAACTCTTACAGTAGTTGTACTTAGAAGTCGTCCCAAAACCATCCGTGGTATTTGGGACGCAGAACGCAATTTGAAAGTAAAGCTTTCAAATCGCTCGCACCTTGCTCAATTTCAATAGAAATTTCGCAGGTGGCAACACGTCCTGTGTTGCAAGAGGCTGTTATGGGACAGCCTCTTGACTTACGAACGCAGAATCACTGGCCCAGGGCAGCCTGAGCGCTTTGCATAGTGTGCTCCAGCAGCATGGTGATCGTCATGGGCCCCACGCCGCCCGGTACGGGGGTTATATAGCTAGCCTTTGCCTCACAACTGGCAAACTCCACATCCCCGACATTGCCGGGATTGTATCCGGCATCCATCACGACCACTCCCGGCTTTAAGTGCCGGCCGTGAATGAACTCCGGTTTACCGACTGCAGCAATGACAATATCAGCCCGGGACAAATGCGATTCCAGGTCGCGAGTTCGGGAATGGCATACTGTTACTGTCGCATTGCGGTTTAATAGCAATTCAGCAACCGGCCGACCAAGAATGGCAGATCGGCCGACTACAACAGCATGTTGGCCCTCGATCTGGATTTGGTAGGCATCCATTAATCGTATAATCCCGGCCGGCGTGCAAGCCGGATAGGCGCCGGGCAGACCGAAACTGATTTGTCCAAAGCCCAGGGTTGTGACTCCGTCGACATCCTTGGCGGCCTGGATACGATCAAAGCAGGCTCGCTCATCAATTTGCTCCGGAACGGGATGCTGCAATAAAATACCACGCACTCCCGCATCCGCATTCAACTCGTCAATGACAGCAAGCAGTTCAGCGGTACTGGTTGATGCACTCAACTCTACAGGTCGGCTGGTAATCCCGATCGATTCACAGGCCCGGGCCTTCATTTTTACGTAGGTTGCCGAGGCCGGATCGTCGCCGACAAGGATCGTGGCCAGCACAATTTCTCGACCACTTTGGTTCTGGATCCGGGCCGCTTTTTGCTTCAGCTCGGAACGGATTTCAGCCGAAAGTTTTTTACCATCCAGTAGCGTCGCCATAGTTCCAAAACAGGCGCGGTATCCTGGGGCACAAGTTTAATTTGCAAATAGATTGCCACAGAAATCCATACGCATAAACAGGCAGTCACCGGGCCGATGTACGCACGAGACCGGAACAGAAAAAAATATGAGCCAAAGCATTGATAAAAGACCGTGGATTCGCAATTTTTCTATCATTGCCCATATTGATCACGGCAAGAGCACCCTGGCGGATCGTTTACTTGAACTGGCGGAAGTCACCAATCAACGAACGCGCAAGGATCAAATCCTCGATTCTATGGATATCGAGCGGGAGCGCGGCATTACGATCAAATCCAATTCAGCCAGTTTTCATTATCATCACCCGGATGATGGGCATGAATACATATTCAATCTGATCGATACCCCCGGACATGTGGACTTCAGTTACGAAGTTTCCCGCTCCCTGGCAGCTTGCGAGGGGGTTTTGCTGCTCGTTGACGCTACCCAGGGGGTCGAAGCCCAAACGCTGGCAAATCTGTATCTGGCCATGGAGAATGATTTGGCCATTATACCAATCATTAACAAAATAGATTTGCCGGCCGCCGATGTTCCCCGTTGCCTTGAACTCATAGAAATCAGTCTGGGTCTCGATAGCAGTCTGGCCATCCCGATCAGCGCCAAAACAGGCGAGAATGTGACCGCCATCCACAAATCCATTGTCGAGCACATTCCGGCTCCCGGTGGTCAGCTAGACGGCCCGCCGCGGGCCCTGGTATATGATTCGTATTACGACAGTTATGCCGGGGCAGTGATGAAGGTCCGGGTCTATGACGGTCATTTCAAGAAGGGCCAAACAGTCCGCCTGATGAGTCAGGAAAACGAGTACCAAATCACGGACCTCGGAATCACCAGTCTGCAGCATATCAGTCAACCCATATTAAGCAGCGGTGAAGTAGGCTACGTAATTGCGGGTATCAAAAGTGTATCTGAAACCAGAGTCGGTGATACCCTGACCATAGCTGGTGTACGGGGCGCCACAGAGGCCTTGCCTGGATACCAGGAAGTCAAGCCCATGGTTTTTGCCGGATTGTTTCCGGTCAATGGCGAGGATTATGAAAACCTCAAAGACGCCATCCAAAAGCTGAAACTGAACGATGCTGCCCTTGTCTTTGAACCCGAAAGCTCGCCAGCCCTCGGCTTCGGATTTCGGGTCGGTTATCTTGGTTTATTGCACATGGAAATTGTCGCCGAACGTCTGGAGCGGGAATTTGAGCTGGATCTGATCAGCACGGCCCCTTCGGTCAGCTATCTGATTCAAACCGCGCAAAAAAAGGAAGAATACATCGATAATCCGTCCAAATGGCCGGCCGCAAACCTGATTGAATCCATGCAGGAACCGTACGTCAAGGCAACCGTCATGACGCCCCAGCAATATATGGGTAATATTATCAGTTTACTGCAAGAAAAGCGCGGCGAACAGGAAAACATTCTTTACCTGGAAGATGGCAAGGTCCAACTGCTGTACCAAATGCCGCTGGCCGAACTGATCTTTGAATTCTATGACAAACTCAAATCTGTCTCTCGCGGTTACGCCTCACTGGATTATGAACTGAGCGGTTACCGACAGAGCAAGCTGGTCAAAGTCGATATTCTGGTGAACGATGAAAAAGTGGATGCTCTGGCCTTGATTACGCACAGTACAAATTCGGAACACCGCGGTCGTCTGCTGGTGGAAAGTCTGAAGCGTTTAATACCCCGCCATCAGTTTCGTATACCGCTACAGGCGGCCATCGGGGCCAAGATCATCGCGCGCGAGAATATATCTGCCTTGCGCAAGAATGTGACAGCCAAGTGTTATGGCGGCGATATTTCGCGCAAACGCAAGCTACTCGAAAAGCAAAAAGAAGGCAAAAAACGTATGAAGTCCATCGGGAATGTTGATATTCCCCAGGAAGCTTTTCTGGCAATCCTGAAAACGGACGAGAAATAATTCGCTTAGCCAGTTTACATCAAAAGGTTTCGGCCGGCCGATTTTTACCGGGTAGCCTCCCGGTCAGCAAAACGGCTAGTATAAATCAAAAGTATAGGCCAGGTCAACCCAGACCAGGTAACGCGGCAGGGATTGGCGGGGCGTATAGGTGTACAGACTGCCAGCTGGTCCCGTTTGGAAATAATTTTGCAGGCTACGATTCAGGATCTCGTTATAATACCCATATTTGCGCGACGGATCCGCGACTTCGCCGTCTCCAATCGTTGATTTTCCGAGTAGCCAAACCGGAATGCGATTATCGCCAGTGGCTGTCTTGTCTGTGTCGAAAAAACGTAAATCCGGGCGCCAGACAGCACCGGCACCCAGGCTAAAGCCATTCCAGGCCAGACCAATCCGGGCCGGCACATCCTGAACACCGGCCAAATGATCTGCCAGGCGATAGCCGACAGCCGCCCAGTAGGTCAAATACAGATCACTGCCGCTCAGCTGTGTCAGCGATTGTTTATCCGCCCACTTGACCACAAAGTAATGCCAATTGCTGTCCAGGGAGGTTTCATTCTGGAATTGTAATTGAGCTAAATTGGGTAAAGAATAATCAATCAGAATAGAAGGCTTGGAGCTACGCTCCGCATTATTCGAGAGCGGTTCAATGTATTTTAGCTGCACGCGAATATTGCCCACATTCGTTTTGCGGCCATAACCGACATAAAACTTGTACTCTTCCTTACGCCAGAGTCCTACCTCTTCTTTATACAGTTTTGGCAAACAATGACCGGTGGTCTTGCAGTTCGGGTACACCATACTATCCGAGAGCAGGGTATTCAAAGCATTGAACTGCCCGGTGCTGGAGTCAAATAATCCGCTGGCATCTTTCAGCGCCTGGATTTGATCATCCAGGCTAGCCTTGCCATATAACAAATTGGAACCAGCCGGTCCCTTCTGGATAAACCCGTCCAGATCCTGGTCTGCTCGTCCCGCGAGAGCCATATAGCCTTCAAATTTAAAAAACAAACCCGGTTCCGGCAAATTTACGGTTACTTCCGGTCGAAAGAGCGGCGCCCCGGTATTGGCCCCATAGGCCTTCTTTTTCTGGATGGCGCGATCACTAAAGACATCCTTGCCCTTGCTGATATAATTTGAGTATACGCCTAACTTGACCTTTA
>JAGRNA010000155.1 GCA_020441005.1 Leptospiraceae bacterium | reverse complement strand
TGCCGCACTCTAATGATGATGAACTGGAATTGGCCTTTGCCAACCTGCGTAGCTGGGCGGAGCCGGGGCTGGATGTGGTAACCTTTTATTATTAAGCAGTCGTCCCAAAATCATCCATGGTATTTGGGATGCAGATACGGCATTCCACCTGATCAAAAGTGTAAGCTGGCTGGTGCCGGGGGCGGAATTGGCCGATTGGATTGATGACTCGGAAGCGCCTTTGTACTGCTTGACTGCTGTCCGGGCAAGGCGCAAACTTGTCAGATTGCCGTGTTCAGGCAGCAGGCTGGAACAAGGCGGCTTATTGAGGTGAGTGATGCTTTTAAATCCAAAAAAAGTAAAATATGAAAACCTGGATCCCGAATCCAGGGAGCTGATGCTCAAAACGATTGAGTTCTTTGAAAATAAAGGCAAGGCCAAAATCAAGCATGATGACCAGGAACGTGTCTGGTACCAGGATTTTCTGGATTATCAGGCCTCAGTGAATGCCTTTGCCCGGCTGATGACGCCGCCCGCCTACGGTGCAGACGATGCGCGTATGGACAGCTACCGCAACTGCTATTTTAATGAGATCCTCGGCTTCTATGGGCTGCCATACTGGTATACCTGGCAGGTAACCATGCTTGGGTTGGGACCCATTTTTATCAGCTCTAATGAGGCAGTAAAAAAGAAGACCGGTGAGTTGCTGCGGCAAGGGGGCATCTTTGCCTTCGGGCTGTCAGAAAAGCAGCATGGCGCTGACCTGATTGCCAGCGAAATGACGCTTTCATCAGATGGTAAAGGCGGATATATTGCCAATGGCAGCAAATATTATATCGGTAATGCTAACAAGGCTGCGCTGGTATCCACTTTTGGCAAAGTTGCAGAGACCGGTGAATACGTGTTCTTTGTTGTTGAGTCCGACCATCCGAACTATACCTGTGTCAAGAATACAGTCAATTCACAGAACTATGTTGCCGAATACAAGCTGGAGAACTATCCCATCAAGGAAGCCGATATTTTATCGCGCGGCCGCGAGGCTTGGGATGCTTCCCTGTCTACAATTGCGTATTGCAAGTATAATCTGGGTTGGGCAACGATCGGAATCTGTACGCACGCATTTCACGAAGCCATCAACCATGCTTCCAACCGGGTCTTGTTCAAGCACGCGGTCACAGAATTTCCGCACATCAAAGCTTTTTTTGTAGAGGCTTACGCGCGTCTGGTGGCGATGAAGCTCTTCGCATTGCGGGCGTCCGATTATATGCGAGTTGCCAGCGAAACCGACAAGCGCTACTTATTATACAATCCGATGGTCAAGATGAAGGTCACCATGCAGGGTGAGGAAGTGATTAATTTAATCTGGGATGTGATCGCTGCCAAAGGCTTCGAGAAAGACATGTATTTTGAGATGGCCGCCCGCGATATTCGAGCGCTGCCCAAACTGGAGGGCACTGCCCAGGTGAACATGGTGCTGATCATCAAATTCATGAAGAAGTTTTTGATGGAGCCCAAAGAGTTTGCCGCAATAGGGCTCCAGGATCATCAAAAAAACGATGATTTTCTGTTTCATCAGGGAGCGACCAGCAAAGGCCAGAACAAGATTGAATTTCACGATTATAACATTGCCTATAAGAGCAAGGACCTGCCGAATATAAAGGTTTTTCGCGAGCAGATTGAAGTGTTGAAAAAGCTGTTAGGTGATGAAGCTGCCCCGGATAAGGAGCAGAGCCGTGATCTGGATTTTATGCTGATTGTAGGTGAATTGTTTACTCTGGTGGCATATGGTCAGCTGATCATTGAAAACGCGCAGCTGCAAAGCATCGATGATGATATGCTGAATACAATCTTTGATTTCATGGTCCGCGATTTCTCCCGTTACGCCTTGCAGCTGTATTCCAAATCCAGCAGCACCGCTGCGCAGCAGGCGATTTGCATGGAGATGATTCGTAAACCTGTTGTTGACAAGGATCAATTTGATCGTGTCTGGCAGCAAAAAGTGTATTCCTTGAAAGACACTTACGAAATGAACCCCTGATCTAACTGCGGTCATTCATTCGAGTGGATGACCGTAGCTTCCTGCTCTGGGGGCCTGATGACTGCTGCAGCTTTGGCAGTTATCAGGATCAGCTTGAACTTTGATGCGTAGTCCAGCGTCCAACTTGTACGGTTATCGTTGCAATTCTACCGCCATGTCTGATCAGCCTGAAAAACGAATTACTTCCATGGTACCAATGGTCTGCCGGGCCGCTTTCTTGTTATTGCCATGGTGGCTGGTCGTCAACACGGCCTGTCTGCCAGCAGAAGGACGGCGTTTATGGTCCGCGGTCCCCGCCGATACTGCCACAGTTGTGCAATACGCTGGCCGGCCCTGGCAGCGCAGTGAATACACGCAATATATGCAGGCCAAATCAGACAGTTTTGCAGCCGATCTGAAGCAGGAGTTCGGAATTCCTTTCAAGGTGTATCATCAAAAATACTTCCTGATTGCCTGTCGTTGTAATCAAGCATATGTAAATAAGCTAAAGCAATATAGCAGCCATTTTCTGCGGCATTTTTACCCTCGCTATTTACACTATGAACCGCGCGGTTTGTTTCGGATGGTTTACTTTGGTAGCCGATCGGAAATGCAGGCGCGGGCTGGTCATTCATCGTACGGTTATTATACTTTTGATAATCGAACATTTTATTCGTACGTGGGCTCGGGGCACGGCACCCTTTGGCATGAAATGGTGCATGCCTTTTTACATGCCGAGTATGATCAGTACCGGCCGCAGTGGTTTGAGGAAGGCTTTGCTTCATTTTATGAAATGGCCTTTTTGGATGCCCGCGGCAATGTCCTTGAGGGCTACGCGAATTGGCGTCTGCCAGAAATGCAGATGAGGCTGCGTCAGGGCAGATTCCACCCGCTCTCGAAAGCCTTGCAGCACCATTCTTTTGATGAACAATTTCATTATGCTGATGCGCGCTGGTTTTTTGTGTGGCTTTGGCAGCATCAATTGCTGGATGATTTTGTGCGTATGTATCTGACCGTGTGGCAGCGAGAAGACCAGCCTGCGGACCAAAGGCGGCTCATACAGGACT
>JAGRNA010000154.1 GCA_020441005.1 Leptospiraceae bacterium | reverse complement strand
TACGATGAAATGGAGAATTTGCAGACTGCCTACGCCCAGGGCGTCATTGATTTCATCGCCAAACCGGTCGTCAGGGAAGAGCTATTGACCCGCGTGCGCCGGGCGCTGGATGCATTCCATTCCGATCAACTCTGATTTTTTTTTTGCTGGTCTACGAACTTTTTAGGCAGCGTGTCTGCCACCATCCAGAATTTGGACAGGGCAATAGTATCATAGATTGCTCAGGCTTGCAGGACTTTCAGATCCTGGCCATTTTTTTTCATCAAGGACTTTACACCGCGCTTATTAAGCGTTTTCAGCATCCGGGCAGACATACGCAATCGCACCCAGCGGTTTTCATCTTCCAGGAACACGCGTTTGCTGACCAGATTGATCTTGAATTTGCGTCGTGTTTTGCGGTGCGAGTGCGAAACTGTATTACCGGAGGCAGTGCGTTTGCCTGAAATCTGACATACCCGTGACATAGTGCGGTCAGTATTCTGATGTCTATCAGCCAGTCAATTTCAAAAAATCAAAATCGAAGTCCAGCACAACCCCAGGAGGAGGCCGCGAGCCATGAAACCCGGAGTTGGAGCCTGTGCGGTCTGCGCTGGGCCGAGCATAGGGCCCTGCAACATAATTTCAGGCAGTTTTTTTGCAGAGCAAAAAAACAAGGCTTGCCAAATAGATCGCAGCAATTAAACCGGACTTGAACATGATTTAAGTCAGTGGGAACCGATCCGTCAGGCTCCATACCCCAAAAAAGATACTACAGTACTAATTTCACGACAGGTTGCTGCAATGAAATCATTCAAGATCATGATGATCGGCTGGGAATACCCGCCGCACATTACCGGAGGCCTTGGCATCGCCTGTCAGGGCATGGCCCGGGCCCTGGCAGAGGCCGGACACACCGTTTACATGCTGCTGCCCCATTTGCACGGTGATGAGGAGCAGGTTGATGGGATCCAGTTGATCGATATCTCGGCCAGTATGGATTTTCTGAGCAATACAGATATCCATACCCTGGAATCGTTGCGTCACTATCAGGAACTGCTCAGCACCCCATTTTCTGTATATAGCTCTGGATGGGAGGTTTTGCAGGATTGGCAGCAAAAATTGCGCGAAATTCAGTTTGTTAGCACGGAAAACCGTAAAAACCTGCTGGCCGGCGGCTACGGCGACGATCTGTTCTTTCAGGTCTCCTGCTTTCGCGAATGGGTGGGGCTCGTGGCGCGCTACCTGGACTTCGATGTTATCCATGCGCATGACTGGATGTGTTTTGGAGCCGGCAAGGCGGCTGCCGATGCCAGTGGCAAGCCCTTCATCGCCCATATCCATGCCACCGAGTTTGATCGCAACCCGTTAGGAATCAATCAGGGAATCTATGATTTGGAGCGCCGCGGCTTTCATGAAGCGGATTCGATTGTGTCCGTCAGCAATTATACCGCCCGAACCTTGATGCAGCATTACGGTGTACCACCCGAGAAAATCCATGTAGTCCATAACGGCGTGGATTTAGCCCATGAGTTGACCCACCAATGGCAGGATCGCAGCCAGCGTGCGATTGCACCGAACGATTACATTGTGTTGTTTTTAGGCCGCATTACCTTTCAAAAGGGTCCCGATTATTTCGTGCGCGCAGCCGCCAAGGTCATTGAGCGCCTGCCCGGGGTGCGCTTTGTTATGGCTGGCAAGGGCGACATGTATCAGCGCATGATTGAAATGGCAGCCGAGATGGGCATCGGTAAATACTTTCACTACACCGGTTTTTTGAGCAAGGCCGAGGTGCGTGAAGCGTATCTAAACAGCGATTTATATATCTTGCCGTCTGTATCCGAGCCCTTTGGCATATCGCCGATTGAGGCGATGTTGCACGGGGTTCCGGTTATTCTTTCGCGACAATCCGGTGTTAGCGAAGTGATTACGCACTGCATGAAGGTGGACTTCTGGAATGTCGACGAAATTGCGGATCGTATGATCAGCCTGCTAAGCGATGAATCACTGCGCGCCAATATTCGCGAGCTGGCCTACGAAGAAGCCAAAACGATTTCATGGCAGAAAGCGGCTGAAAAGCTGGGCTGGGTGTATGAAACAGCTTTGATTGCCAGGGGCTAGTGCTATGACTTCAATCGTTTTTTACTTTGAAATCCATCAACCTTTCCGGTTGAAGCCCTACAGCTTTTTCAAGATTGGCTCCGATCCCTTCTACCAGGATGATCTCAAGAACTCGGAAGTGCTCTATAAGGTGGCCCACAAGTGTTATATGCCGGCAACGCAAATGTTGCTGGATATGATTCACCGCTACGACGGCCGCTTTCGGGTCACGTTTTCCATTTCCGGCACTGCGCTTGAGCAATTCGAGAGCTGGACCCCGGAAGTGCTGGATCAGTTCCGCAAACTGTCCGAGACCGGCTGCGTTGAATTCCTGACCGAAACCTACTACCACTCTCTGGCTGGCTTGATTGACGATGAGGAATTCCGCATTCAGGTTAAAATGCACCAGGATATTATGGAGCGGCTATTGGGGGTCAAACCAACCGCCTTCCGCAATACCGAACTGATTTATAACAATCATATAGCCTGGCTGGCCAAAGAAATGGGTTTCAAATCCATTCTGCTGGAAGGCGCCAAAAGTGTTTTGGACTGGCGCAGCCCCAACTTTTTGTACCGCGCCAGATACGAGCCGGATCTGATCTGTCACCTCAAGAACTACACCCTCAGCGATGACGTTGCCTTTCGATTCTCACAGCGCAGCTGGAGCGAATTTCCGCTCAGCGCCGAAAAATACTCGCATTGGGTCCATCGTTATGCCGGCGGAGCCGAAGTTATAAACTTATTTATGGACTTTGAAACCTTCGGCGAGCATCAATGGGAAGACACCGGCATTTTTGATTTCATGCGCGCTCTGCCAGAAATGATTTTCCGCCATCCGGATTTTCATTTTCATACTGTCAGCGAGTCAGCGCGACTCTACTCGACGGTCGGCGATATTGATACCGATTGGCCGGTCTCCTGGGCCGATGAAGAACGGGATGTCTCGGCCTGGCTGGGCAATGCGATCCAAAACACGGCATTCAATGCCGTCTACGAGCTTGGTCATACCATCAAGGAAAAAGGCCGCGATGATCTATTGCATATTTTTCGCAAATTGCAAACATCCGATCATTTCTATTATATGTGCACTAAATTCTTTAACGATGGCGATGTGCATAAGTATTTCTCGCCCTACGAAAGCCCCTACGACGCATATATCTATTACATGAATATTTTGCAGGATTTACGTCAGAGAATCGGTTGACGTAGCCCGGCCATGGGGACCATGCTATTCTATGGTACCCTACGGCCTTGACAGCGAAGTCTACAATCGGCACCGGCGCTTGATTGACCGGCTCGCTAAAAACATTGAAATCGACGTCGATTCATTGATCAGATCGATTGCCTACCGGTTAGAATACAGCGTCGGCAAGTATTTTCACGATACCACAGAAAAAGACATCTATCTGGCCCTGGCCTACACTATCCGCAATCTGCTGATTGATCGCTACAATGCCACCCAGCAGCGCTTTCGTGAAAAGAAGGCCCGTCGGGTGTACTACCTGTCTATGGAATTCCTGATCGGTCGCTCTCTGGAAAGCAATCTGATTGGGCTTGATATACAAGACACTGTAGAGAAGGTCATCGAAGCCCTGGGTTATGAACTGGAAAAGTTGTATGGCCATGAGGCAGACGCGGGTCTTGGTAACGGCGGTCTGGGGCGCCTGGCGGCCTGTTTTCTGGATAGCATGGCCACTTTGGATCTGCCTTGCTATGGAGCCGGACTGCGCTACGAGTTTGGCCTGTTCAAGCAGCGCATTAACAATGGTTATCAAGAGGAAGAGCCCGATAACTGGATGGTGGACGGCAACCCCTGGGAAATTCATCGCAGCAATTTGAAATACGATGTTTTCTTCTATGGCAGTAGTGGCAGCTATATTTCCGACACCGGTGAACGCAAGTTTCGCTGGGAACCAGGCGAGGTAATCAGGGCGACTGCCTATGACATGATGGTGCCCGGCTTCCAGAATGAAACTGTCAACCACCTGCGCCTGTGGACCGCGTCCCCCTCATCAGGTTTTAATCTGGACTATTTCAACCACGGCGATTACAACCGGGCCATGCAGGACAAGCTGCGGACGGAAAGCATAACCAAGGTCCTGTACCCCAATGACAACACCTTGCAGGGCAGCGAACTGCGTCTCAAACAAGAATATCTTTTAGTCAGTGCCACCTTACAGGATGCCCTGGCCACGTTTCGGGCCGATGAAAGTTCCTGGCTCAAACTGCCAGATCGTGTGCGCTTTCAACTCAACGATACGCACCCTGCCGCAGCGATCCCGGAATTAATTCGGCTTTTAATCGATGAACACGATCTGTCCTGGAAGCTGGCCTGCGATTTAAGCCGCCAGTGCATATCGTATACAAATCATACCGTTATGCCGGAAGCCCTGGAAAAGTGGGAAGTCAGCCTGTTTGGCCGGCTGTTACCGCGTATTTTGGAAATTATTGAAAAGCTGAACTTTGAATACCTGGCCAAGCTGGAGGCCGAAGGATATACCGATGCCGAATTGCAGCAAATGTCGGTCTTTGAAGAAGGATCGGTCAAAAAAATCCGCATGGCCAATCTGGCCGTAATGGGCTCCCACACAGTGAACGGAGTGGCTGCCCTGCATTCCGGCCTGGTGCGCGACTCGCTCTTCCCCTTGTTTGCGCGGCATAACCCGGGCAAATTTCAGAATAAGACCAACGGAATTACGCCCCGGCGCTGGTTGTATCAATCCAATCCTCAGTTAACTGACCTGATCAGCCAGACCATCGGCAAGGAGTGGATTAATGACCTGCCGCGTGTCCGCGAACTGGAAGGCCACGCAGACAATCCCGAATTTCAGGAAAGTTGGGCGGCCATCAAGGAACATAATAAATGGGTGCTTTCAAATTATATCCAGCGCACCTGCGGGGTGATCGTAAATACGAACAGTATTTTTGATGTGCAGGTCAAGCGAATTCACGAGTACAAGCGTCAATTGCTGAATGTGCTGCGTATTATTCACGATTATTTGCAATTGGTCGAGAATCCGGATCTGGATTACTATCCGCGTACATTTGTATTTGCCGGCAAAGCAGCGCCGGGTTATACGCGCGCCAAATTGATCATCAAACTGATCAATGCCGTGGCGGATGTGGTCAACAACGATGAACACAGCAAGGACAAAATGACCGTCGTTTTTGTGCCGAATTTTGGCGTCAGCGTTGGTGAAATTATCTATCCAGGTACCGACCTGAGCGAGCAAATCAGCACCGCCGGCACGGAGGCCTCGGGCACCGGTAATATGAAGTTTATGATGAACGGGGCCTTGACCGTGGGCACTCTGGATGGAGCCAATATCGAAATCCGGGATGAAGTCGGACCGGAAAATATTTACATATTTGGCAACACCATCGAGCAAATCCACGCTCTGGCCGAAAACTATGATGCGCACGCTTTATATCATGACAATCTACGCCTGCACCTGGTCATTAATGCTATTAATCAAAACCTGTTTTCCAAAGAACAACCCAATATTTTCGCCGATCTGGTTTCCTCACTGTTAGATGAAAATGACAAGTATTTTCTGTTCGCCGATTTTGATGCCTATCTGGATTGCCAGCAGCGCATTTCCACGGATTTTCAGGATGCAGCCGGATGGACGCGCCGTTCCATTTTGAACACTGCCCGTAGCGCTCATTTCTCCTCGGATCGCACCATCCGGGAGTATGCTCGCGACATCTGGCAGATCATGGAGTAGTCGAGCGATGGAAGCCCAAAGCGAACGCAAGGCTGGACTCTTGCTGCACACCAGCAGTTTTCCGGACGCTGAAGATATTATCGGTAATCCGGGACCGGGCGGTCGCCGACTGCTTGACTTTATGCAATCGGCAAGCCTTAAAGTTCTACAAGTATTACCGATGGGGCCCATTGGGGCCGGCAACTCGCCCTACGCATCTTTTTCCGCTTTCGCGTTGGAGCCTTTGTTCCTGAGTCTGGCCGATCTGGAGCGTGACGGTTACGTAAGCGCAGACCAGCGTGCAGCCTTCCTGGAGCAACTGACCAATGCAAATCGAGTCGACTTCGGAATTCTGTTTCAGTTTAAAAGGCGCTTGTTGTTAGAAAATTTGCACGGCGAACAATTATCATCAGCACAATCCGTTGAAAGCTACTCGGAGTTTTGCTTCGAGGAACACCACTGGTTGCATGATTACGCCCTGTTCATGGCCCTGCGCTATCATTACCAGGAGAAGCCCTGGTTTGAATGGCCCACGGAGCATCGTGACCGCCGTTTGATCCAGGGCATACCCGCCTTTTTACAGCAAAGCTACGAGCAGCAATGTTTTTTGCAATGGCTGATGCATACCCAATGGAGCTCGTTTCGTAATGCTGCGAATCAACGTGGCATTGAGATCATGGGGGACTGTCCTATTTTTGTTTCGCATGACTCAGCCGATGTTTGGGCTCACCCGGAATTATTTATGCTCAACGAGCACCTGGAACTGGATTTTGTCGCCGGAGTTCCGCCGGACTATTTCTCAGAAACCGGACAACGATGGGGAAATCCCTTATATGACTGGCCTGTCCATCAGCAGCAGGGGTATGATTGGTGGTCCAGGCGTTTAGCGCGCCAGGCGGATCTGTTTGACAGTCTGCGTATTGATCACTTTCGCGGTTTTGACGAGTATTGGGCCATTCCCGCTTCATCCCCGGACGCCCGACAGGGTAGCTGGCAACCAGGCCCTGGCAAAGCCTTTTTCGACGCGATGCAGGAACAGGCCGGGATGCCCTTGATAATTGCCGAAGACCTGGGTATTATTACGGACACTGTACGCGAGCTGCTGGGTTCTACGGGCTTGCCCGGAATGCGTGTATTTGAATTCGCGCCCTGGTCAGAGGGTGGATTTCATCGCACACAACAGTGGCACTCCATTTTAGAACACGACTATATTCCCGAATCCTGGCCGCGCAATTGTATTGGCTACGCGGGCACGCACGATAACAATACCTTTCAGGGTTGGTATGACGAGATGCAGCCTTTGGAGCGCTATCATTTCTTCAAGTATCTGGGCATGCTGGATTCCCGTTTGCAGCAAGTCGCTGCCCGCATTGCCGGTCTGGAAAATCAATTCGATGCATTGCAGCGCATGCTGCCGGTCGAATCAGGGAACCTGATCATTGAACAGGGCGTTCAGCGTAGCGAGGTTTTGTTGCAAGAGGCTTACCAGACGCGCGATCAAATACTGGACCAAACAGAATGGCCCGCCAAAGCCCCGTTTGAGGAGTGCATGCAGCGCATCCTGGAGTCAGAATCCATGCTCGTGATTATCGCTATGCAGGATGTATTGGGTCTGGGCGCAAATGAGCGCATGAATACTCCGGGCACCAGTGGGGATCACAACTGGTCCTGGCGACTGGACCCGGATATCATTCTGGATGCGACCCTGGCAGATAAAATCAGTCGCTGGATCGCTTCGAGCCACCGCTAGAGCGTGATCCGCGTCGGTCCACTCCAAAAGCGACTACAGACCAGGCGGTTAGTTCGTAGCGCTCGCGAGCATATACGATGTGAACGCCCGGCTGTTTTTTTAAATCAGCCGTATCAAAGATACAGTACCAACGGTTGGTTTTAAAATTCTCGGGAAGTAAAAAGGGAATCGTTTCTGCGCTAGCGTTAAACAAAATCAGCAAGGTCGAGCCCTCCATGCGGCGACCATGGCGATCAACTTCCTGTAGAGCATCTTCGGGCAGCATCATGCCAATGATGCGTAGTTCAGGATTGGCCCAGTCCTCATCAACCCATTCCTCGCCAGACTCGCGCAGCCAGACTACATCTTTAAGATATTGATCGGATTTGACTTCACCGGAAAAAAAGCGGCTGCGACGTAGTACTCCATTGCGCTGCCGCAATTTGATTACCTGACGGGTAAAATCTAGAAAGGCCTGCGAACGCTCATTTAGCTCCCAGTTATAGTAATTATAGTCGTTATCCTGGCAGTACGTATTATTATTACCGCGCTTGGAATGCCAAATCTCATCCCCGCCATTGATCATCGGCACGCCCTGGGAGAGCATCAGAGTCGCCATCATGTTGCAAGTCTGACGCAGCCGCAATGCATTGATATCGGGATCATCCGTCTGCCCTTCTATACCGCAATTCCAGCTATCGTTGTCATTGGCACCGTCCCGGTTCTCTTCCAGGTTATCCCGATTGTGCTTTTGTTCGTAGCTGACCAGATCCGGCAGGGTAAAACCGTCATGACAGGTAATAAAATTGATACTGGCCGAAGGCTGCCGGCCGTCATTGGCGTACAAATCACTGGAACCCAGCAGCCTGGTAGCCAGATCACGGGTGGCACCGGCATGGCCGGCCCAATAGGATCGGACAGTATCGCGGTATTTGCCGTTCCACTCGGTCCAGTGAATCGGGAAGTTGCCCACCTGGTATCCGCCATGGCCCAGGTCCCAGGGTTCGGCGATCAGTTTGACCCGCGAGACTACCGGATCCTGGTGGATGATGTCAAAAAAGGCGCCCAGTTTATCCACATCATGCAGCTCCCGGGCCAGCGATGATGCCAGGTCGAAGCGAAAACCGTCAACATGCATTTCTTCGACCCAATAGCGCAGACTGTCGAGAATCAGCTGCAATACCCGCGGGTTGGTCATATTCAATGTATTGCCGCAGCCCGTATAATCCTGGTACAGCATCCGGTTATCGGATTGGTAGCGATAGTACTCCGAATTATCAATTCCTTTTAAAAACAGGACCGGACCAAGGTGACTGCCCTCGCAAGTATGATTGTAAACGACATCCAGAATGACTTCGATGCCGGCAGCATGCAGGGAACGTACCATAATCTTGAATTCGCTGACTGGATCCATATTGGATGAGCTATAACCCAGATGGGGTGCAAAAAAGGAGAGCGTACTATAGCCCCAATAATTGTGCAGGCCTTTCTCGACCAGAAAGGGGTCGTCCACGAAATGATGGACTGGCATGAATTCCAGGCTGGTGATGCCCAGGTCTTTAAAATAGGCAATTACCGGCTCGGTTGCAAAGGCCGACCAGGTGCCGCGCATTTGCTGCGGTACGGCCGGATGATTGATGGTGAAGCTGCGCGCGTGCACCTCGTAAATGACGGTTTCATTCCACGGAATGTCCGGTCGGCTATCGCTGCCCCAGGTAAAAGCAGGGTCGACAACGGCGCACAGAGGGGCGCTGGCACCATTGTCCTCCTTATTCGGGACCAGAGTTTTTGGATTTTTTTGCCAGGCTTTCTGGTCGTAATCATACATGCTGGTATTCCAGTGCGGATTACGGGCAATTCGGCGCGCGTAGGGGTCCACCAGCAGTTTGGCCGGATTGAATCTGTGGCCCATTTCGGGCTCCCACGGCCCATCCATACGATAGCCGTACAACTGGCCCGGGCGTATTTCAGGCAAATAACAGTGCCAGACCTGATTTGTATAATACGGCATCACAATAGAGCCGCCTTCCGTCTTGTCTGTTACAGAGTCAAAAAAACAAAGGGTTACTTTCGTAGCGTGTTTGCTATAAATCGCAAAATTGACCCCACGACCGTCCCAGGTCGCTCCTAGAGGATAAGATCGGCCGGGAAGCACTTGCACGGTTCAACATGGTCCCGCCAATGGAAAGGGCAACTGTTTTTCCTGGGGCTCAATCGGTCCCCGCTGTAGCCATACACTACCTCCGCTGCGCTGGCAACATCCATGACGGCTATTTTTTCTTGAAAACCTGGCATTACTCTATAGATTGCAAGTCATATGGAATACGTAAATCTGGGTCCAACGGACCTGAAAGTCAGCAAGATCTGTTTAGGAACCATGACCTGGGGACTGCAAAACTCCGAGGCGGACGGTCATGCCCAAATGGACTATGCCCTCGAGCAGGGAGTCAACTTTTTTGATACTGCTGAAATGTACGCTGTACCGCCCAGCGCTGAAACATATGGCAAAACCGAGACCATTATTGGAACCTGGTTTCAAAAGCGCCAGAACCGCGACAAGGTGATTTTGGCCAGCAAGATCATTGGTCCGGGACCCCGCTGGGTTCGAGGGGGCAAGGCCCTGATTGATCCGGACAATATAAAAAGCGCCCTCACCGATTCCCTGAAACGCCTGCAAACCGATTATATCGATCTTTATCAATTGCACTGGCCCAACCGCGGTTCGTATCATTTTGGTCAGCATTGGCATTACAACCCGGATCCCGCAAATACCGATGCCATCCTGGATAATTTGGCGGCTGTGCTGCATTGTCTGCAGGACCAGATCAAGGCCGGCAAAATCCGGCATATCGGTATTTCCAATGAAACGTCCTGGGGTACCATGCAATATCTACGGCTGGCCGCAGAGCAGGGTCTGCCGCGCATGGTATCGATCCAGAATGAATACAGTCTCCTGAACCGCCTCTTTGAGCCGGATCTGGCCGAGGTTGCCCTGCGGGAAAAAATCGGTCTTTTAGCCTGGTCGCCGCTGGCCACCGGTATGCTGAGCGGCAAATATGCCGCCGGGCAGATGCCGGCCGGAGCGCGCTGGAACCTGTTAAAAAAATTCAACCAAAGAGACACTCCGGCGGCGCACGCCGCAGTGGATGCCTACGCTGCCCTGGCCCGCCAGCATGGTCTCGATCCTGCTCAAATGGCTTTGGCTTTTGTGAATGACCGCCCTTTTGTGACTGCGAATATTATTGGAGCCACCTCTCTGGAGCAGCTAAAAAGCAATATCGATTCAATTCAGCTTAAACTCGGTGCGGATGTGCTGAAGGAAATCAATGCAATTCGGCGCCAATATCCGATCCCGTTTTAAAGTTCCGGCGCAAGACCGGCGGGTATTCTTTTATATACTAGTTCTGGGACTGGGTCTGCGTCTGTGGGGCGTGACCCAGCCGCTGCTGGATTATGCGTCCTGGCGGCAAACATTCACAGCCATGATCGCGCGTAATTTTTATCGCAGCGGCATGGAACTATTAGCCCCTCAAATCGACGTGATTGGGGTGCAAAACTTTGCGGCCTTCCCTCTGTTTCCAGCGATTGTCAGTTTGTTTTATCATATCACCGGGGTCTGGGAAGGCTGGGGTCGATTGACTGCTGTCTTTTGCGCTCTGGGTGTTCAGCTGCAAATCTGGTACCTCGCCCGCAGCCTTTTCTCTTCCAGGGCAGCGCATGCTGCCGCTGCTCTGTTTGCGATTTTGCCAATGGCTGTTTACTATACCCGGGTCTTTATGCCCGAGCCCTTGCTGCTATTATTTGGAATCAGCGCGATCAATGCACTGCACACATGGCTTGTTACCCGGCACTGGCGCTGGATGGGGGCGGCCGTTGCGGCTCTGGCACTCAGCTTTGTACTCAAAATATCTAGCTTGTATCTGGCGGCGCCCTGGATAATGATTTTTCTAACAGCCGCCCTGCGACACAATAGCCGGTCCGTTTTTCTGATCACGATGGCCTGCGCCGCTGCGACTCTCGCTCTGGCATTGCTGCCTGCCTGGGCCTGGTACGTCTGGCTGCCAGCTCACAGTACCAATGCCGCTAGCAGTCTGATTTCGGCATCCAGTTCCGTCGGCAGTCAATTCTTCAAAAGTGAAGCCTGGTTAATGCGTTTGTTGATTTGGTCGCAGCCGGATACCTGGATCAAGTTATTCGGATCCCGCTTGCTGGAGTATCATCTGACCTGGCTGGTGGCGCTGCTGCTCGCGGGCAGCGGCATTCATTGGGTGATCAGTCATTGGCGCGAATCAAGGCAAGGGGCCGAACGCCAACAATATTCCCGAAGGGAACGCTGGAATCAGGCAGCCGCGTTTTACCAGCGCCGGGCCGGGCTGTTTATCCTTTTGAGCTGGTTTACCGGGATGCTGATCTTCATGGCCGCCTTTCCGGTTTTTAATGTTTTGCATGAATACTATCAGCTGCCCCTGATTCTGCCGGCCGCACTGCTCGGCGGCCAGGCCTGGGTGTATGTTTGGCAAAAAACAGCCAGATGCAAGCAGTGGATTCGCTTGTCTTTGGGGATCTTGTTTTGGGGCGGCACACTGACTCTCAGCCTGTACCGTTTGCAAGACAGACTACAAATAAACTGGCAGTACTGGCAGGAGGCTCAGGCAATGCGCCAACACAGCGCTCCCCGCCAAAAAGTGGCGATCCTGGATACAATGCCCCATCCCGAGCTGTACTACTATGCCGACCGCCAGGGCTACGTGCTGCCGGTATTTGCCCACGGTAATATCTTGCCTGGTCAGAACGCCGCAGAGTTCAGCAATTTTGCGGCCGCTGAATTCCAGCGGCTGAGAGCACTAGGAGTTCCGCTCCTGTTGGTCCGCGACATGCAATATCCGTTGATCAGCGGTCCTTTTTTGGATCAGCTACAGCGCAGCTGCCGGCAATTATGGCGTCCCGCCAGTAAAGCGGCGGCACCCTGGACTGGTATTTGGTCGATGGACTGTGAGATGCAAACTGACCATAAGGTCCTGATGCAGCCGGGCCGCCCGAATCGCTAGCATTCTGGATCAAGGCGGGTCGGATTTATTCTCGTAGCTGAATGGGATCCGGACAGCTGTCGTAGTGCTGACAGGCATCGCAGTGATGACCGTTAAAAATACTCTGGAAATAATCGGCTGCCTGGTTAATGAAACCCTTGTCATCGGTGATAAAGCCGGCCTCAAAGTTGCGTTTATGCTCCCCCCGCGAACCCAGACCGGCTCCGGTCATATTGGCTGATCCCACATACAGCCAGCGTTGATCAACGCAGATCATTTTACTATGTTGACGGGGACACATGCGCCGATCGAATCCAGGATTCTCCAGAAAAGCCGGATAACTGTCAAAATGCGCCCGGAATCGCGGGCCCGGCTCTTTGGCATGCAGAAACTGAATTTCGACTTGTTGCTGCAGTAAATCTTGCAGCACCTGCAGGAAGGGTATATATTTTTTGCCCGACTGCACATGCATATCCTTGATATCAGCGGTTGCAATCCAGATATGTTCGCGGGCCCGGGGAATGTATTTTTGGATATACTCGGTATACAGCTCGCTGTCAAAACACAGCTGCAGCATATGGATCAGGCCAAAGCGAGCATGGTTTCAATCACCTGATTGACTTCATCGTCCCGCATGTAGGCAAACAGCGGCAGGTTCAGAATTTGCTGGCAGACAGCGGCAGCCGTATCTCCGCCGACTTTCGCATGCAGGTATTTGCCGGCCCCGTTCTGGACCGACATGGGCTCCGGATAGACGATGCCAAAACCAATCCCTTTTTCTTTTAGAGAGGCGGTGATTGTATCGCGCCGGGCGGCAGATTCCAGCAGTATGCAGTTCAGGTAACCATTTTCTGTGTAGTCTGTCGGTGGTGCCAAACACTCGTACTTGCCCTGCAGCGCTGCCCGATAGAGTGCTGCGACTTGCCGGCGGCTGGACAACCGGGCCTCTAAATGCCCATAGCCCAGGTTTAACCAGGCGGCCTGCAGTGAATCCATCCGGGAATTCCAGCCCACGTAATCGTAGCTATAATGCTCGCTGCGGCCATGATTGCCAATAGACCGGATTTGCTTCGCTGTCTCGCTGTCATTGGTGAGCACAGCGCCAGCATCTCCGGCGGCACCGTAAACCTTGGCCGGGTAAAAACTGATGGTTGCTATTTGGGCCTCTTTGTAGATGGACTGCCCTTTGTATTGCACGCCCCAGGCCTGGGCTCCGTCTTCTACCAAAGCGACATTATTTTTTTGACTAAAAGCCCGGAATTCTTGCAGGCGTCCCGTGCCCCAGCCGTACAAATGCACCAGCAAGGCCGCTTTGGGTTTATATTTTTCCACTGCTGCACAAAAAAGATCAAAATCCATTTGCAAATCGGCCCGATTGACATCGACTGTAACTGGTTTGGCACCATTGTTGACAATGGCTTCATAGGTGGCCCAAAACGTCAGATCGGGGACCAGCACAACATCACCCGCTTCTACTCCAGCGGCTCGCAGCGCAATTTGCAGGGCATCAGTGCCGTTACCGCATCCAATTGCGTGCTGTGTTTGACAGGCGGCCGCAACATTCGATTCCAGCTGCTGTACGGCGGGTCCGCCCATAAAGGCGGTGTTGCGCGACATTTCGGCAACCACGGCCGACCAGTCATCCAGGAAGCCGTCTTCAAAGCGTTGGAGGTCAATAAATGGAACCGACATGAGTCATGGAGCCATTGACAGGCTGCCTGACAACTGATTTTGGATCAAGCTTGCAGTCTTTCGATGGCCAAATCAGTGTCTTTGGTTATCTCAAGACCGGGCGGAAAATCCATTAACTGGAAGATGCGTTCCAGGAAGGGATGCAAACTGCCAATCAGAAAGCTGCGTTCGTTTTCTTTTACCCGAAAGAAAAGTGAAAACAGGATGGCAATACCGGTTGAGTTGATGTATTCCAGTTTCGAGAGATCCAGTACGCAATTAAAATCGGGATTTTGCAACAAATTGTGAATCTTGCGGTTGATCTCGTATGAATTATTGTTATCGATTTTGCCTTCCATAGCCAGAACCAGACAGGTTGCAGTGCTGCGTTCATCATGAAATGCTACAAAGCCGTTGCATTCCAGTCGATCTTTGGGGCTATCAGTCATAATTGTGTACGGGTTGTGATTTATTCTATTCCCAACCCGATCCTTGACACACTATGAATATCCAATTGGTTGCGCAAGCAGGTTTTCTCCTTTCTTGTTGCATACCAATAGCCAATCCAACCAGGTTTACGCCGGGCCAGGACGAAACCACCGGGTCTGCAATCGGGCAAAATCAGGTGCACAGCGATCGCACCAATCGTCTGAATTGTTTCCCCTTGCAGCGATAAGGGACCGTGATAACGCCAATAGCGACGTCGATGGGGTTTATTGGGAGTCCCTTCCAGCACCGAAGCAGGCCGCGCAACCTTTTGTCTGTCTAATCGCGGGTTTGTCTGGTCAAAAACCAGGTATAGCACTCCGTTCTCCCGGTGCATGTTCGCGGAGATCCGGATTACAAGCTCGGTAGTTTGTAACGTGAAGCTGAGCAGACGCTGCGAGCTCCGGCCGGCTCGTTTGCTATGCTTTACTAAAAGGTCCGTGTTGATGAACAAATCCAGGTGATCAGGCTGACCATGCCGCCAGTGCGCTACCAGGCGGCCCGGTAGCGGTCCGATCCCCAGACGGCCTTTTGAAAGGACTTTAAAGGGCGTCCTGGCGGGCATACTCTTCTAAAACCTGAAATAATACAGCAAGATGTTCGTCCGTATGCCAGCTGTTCAAGCACAAGCGGACCCGACAGGTGTCTCGCTCAACAGTCGGTGGGCGTATGGCGCGCAGGTCCAGGCCGTGGAGTGCGCCGAGACCCGACAGCGCCATGGCTCTGGCTTCCGAGCCGCACAGTACAGGCACAATCTGGCTGTCGCTGGCAAGGGTACTCAAACCGGCCGCTTGAATACGGCTGCGGGTTGTTGCTGCTAGCTGATGTAGTCTCTGTCTGGCCGGGTCGGCCATCGGGCTGGCGATCCATTCCAGCGCCTGGTGGAGCAAGTGGGCCAGGATTGGTGGTTGGGCGGTTGAAAAAATAAAGGAGCGGGCCTTGTTTATCAGTGTTTGGGTCAGGGCTGTTGAACCGCAGACAAAAGCGCCCATTAAACCAGGCGCCTTGCCGCAGGGAAATACACGCACAGCAATTTCGTTGCGGTTTGGCAATTCGTAGCTTAAACCTTGTCCGGCCTGACCCCAGACCCCGATTGCATGCGCCTCATCAACATAAACCAGGGCCCCGTATCGCCTGGCAAGGTCTGCAATGCCGCTCAAATCAGCGCGATCGCCATCCATGCTATAGACACTTTCCACCAGAATCCAGGCCTGACCGCGGCCATCGTGCCGGGCGAGCAGGCCGCCCAGGTGGTTTAAATCATTATGCCGAAAATAAACTCGCCGAGCGCCGGACAAGCGCACACCGTCCAGCATCGAAGCGTGACAGGCGCGGTCGGCGTAGACCGTATCGCGGCTGGTCAGTATACTTTGCAGGGTGCCCACATTAGCTGCATAGCCAGTGCTGAAGAACAGGCTGCTCTCGGATCCGGTAAAGGCGGCGAACCAGGTTTCGGCTTTTTCATATGCAGTGTGATGACCACTGAGCAATCGGGAACCGGTGCTGCCGATCTGTTGGGTATCTGCAGCCAGATTGGTCAACAAGCGCGCTAGTAAACCGTCGTGATTGAGGCCTAAATAGTCATTGGCCGCAAAACTGATCAAGTCGCTATCAGCCAGCGTTCGCAAACGATCCTGCTCTGCTAGAAAATGCAGGTGCTCTGTCAGGCTGTTTTGCCATGCATGCCATTGGGGATTATAATCACTCTGGTTCAAAATCAAATCCATCCGGCCCGCGCTACGGGCCAACTGCATCAAACGAATTACCGGTTCCAGCCATCATTGTATGATATTTATCAGTACTGATTATGAGTTATATTGTAACTAAAGTTCTGGCAAATAGTATGTTTATACCGGAGGTTGATAGAAAACAAGGTTTTTCTTGAGATAGATAACATGATTGTAGCACGCAAAATTCTAGGCTATTACGGCAAATTTCGTTATTACGTTCGCCTGGGACTCATCATCTTTTATTTAGCCATGCCCTGGTTCAACTGGGGCGATCGTCCACTCATCTTGTTGGATATCGAGCATCGCAAATTCTTCTTTCCGGGTGCTGTGTTTTGGCCGCAGGAAAACTATTTCCTATTGCTCATCATGTTAATTCTGGGCATTTCGCTCTTTTTCTTCACCTCGCTAATGGGCCGTCTGTGGTGCGGCTGGGCCTGCCCGCAAACTATCTTCACCGAGATGTTTGATGCCATGGGCCGCCTGTTGTCACCGCGCTTCGGCAAGGCCTCGCACGCTTTGTGGGAAAAGGTCATCCTGCATCTGGTCTGGTTTTTGACCGCAATCATCCTCACCTACCATTTTGTCGCCTACTTTGTCGGCGCGCGGGCCATGTTGGCGGATCTAATCAATTTGGGCACAGCCGTCATGGCGGATCGGACCTGGCCCTACTTCCTGCTGGCCATTGCCGGTCTATTCTACTTTGACCTGGCGATTTTGCGCCATCATTTCTGTGTGTATATCTGCCCTTACGCCAGGTTCCAGTCGGTTATGCTGGATGAAGACTCTGTTGTGATCGGCTATGACTCGCACCGGGGTGAACCACGCCGTAAAAAGAAAATCAAGGCTGGCTCAGCCGAGGAAGCAGATTGGGGCGATTGCACCAACTGCAACAAGTGTGTCCAGGTCTGTCCGACCGGGATTGACATTCGTGACGGTCTGCAAGTTGCCTGCATCAACTGTACTCACTGTGTGGATGCCTGCGCGGAAGAAATGCAGCGCTACGATAAAGCCACCCTGGTGGATTTTAACTCCATGAATTTTCTGGACCACCGCAAACAAACGCGTTTCATCCGACCCCGCGTGATTGTCTATGCGACCATATTCGTGGTTGTAGTCGTTACCCTGGTTACCCTCTTGAGCATCCGAATTCCGATCTACGCCTCAGTACTACGTGACCGCAATGTGCAGCCGATCGTTGTCAACAACGTGGCCCAAAACCTGTATGAAGTATCGCTCGGTAACGCGACCGAGGAGCCGGTGGCCTTGAAAATAGATGTGCAGCTCAAGCGGGACAGTGACCGCGCCCTGGTCGACAATTTCCGTATTCTGGGGGAGCAGTCCTTGCAAATGGAGCCTAATGAACTCAAAAAAATTCGGATCATGTTGCAAGGCGATCTGAAAAGCGCTCAGGCCGCTAAAAAGATTGTCCCGGCGGTTTTTAGCATCACGAACCCGCATACCGGCAAAACTGTGCAAAAACAGACGATTTTTACCATTCCGGTCGGCGGCTGACCCGAACAGTCACCCCGGAGCGCAGCCCATGAATTCCAGACGGACTTCATGGGCTTTTTTTGCCTTGCAGGCAGTTTTAGGGTTCGACATTTGCAAATACAGAGATTGATTAAGTAACAGGATTCAGTTATGACAGATGGCACCAAGAAGATGATAAAAATATTCAGCGGACTAGGGGCGTTGTTTTTGACCCTGGTAATCGCTCTAAGCTTCAAGATTTATTACGCGCTCAAAACGGATCAGCCTGTTTTGCGCAAAGATTATTATGAAACCGGCCGTCTGTATGATAAATACCAGCGGGAGCATGCCGATACAGCCAACCGCAAGCTACAGAGTGCGATTTTTGATGAAAAGACTGCTCTGCAAACAGGGGCCAATACTATCGAAGTTTTGTATACTACGGACAAAGGACAGGCTGTGGCCAATGCCCGGGTGCTGCTAAAACTGGGACGCCGAGCTACGAATAACCATGATTTTAAGAAAGGCTGTATCACCAACACCGTGGGGCGTTGCAGCCTGAGTTTTCAGCTGCCGTTTGACGGTTATTGGGAAGGCACACTGCAGGCTCAGGACGATAACGGCCGGGCAACCCTGCGCGGCTATGTGCGCCTGTAATTCAGCTGACAACAGCGCGACGACTGCAATCTAGTCCTGATGAAGTTAAGCCGCAATCAGTTGATCATGTTGGTGGCCTTCGGGTTGCTATGTATTGTAACCTTGTACTTTGGCGGTGTCTTTCGCGGTCCGGATCAGCTCTCCACAAATGATGCCAACTGGCAGCCCGAACAGGCGCCCGATTTCACTTTTCAGGATATGCAAGGCAATCGGCACAAACTGTCGGATTTTAGAGACAAGGTGGTTTTGCTAAATTTTTGGGCCAGCTGGTGCGGTCCCTGCATCGAAGAATTTCCATCCATGTTGCGTTTAATCCAACGCGACTCCGGCAAGATCGTGCTCATCGCGATCTCTCAGGATGATAATGAAGCCGCTATTCAGCGTTTTTTGCAAAAACACGCCGGTGGCATGGCCAATTATAAAAACAACCCTGATTTGATATTGGTTTGGGATAACCAGAAGGTAATTGGCAGCGAGCATTTTAATATCCTGCGCATTCCAGAAACAATTATAATAGACAAACAGCGGCGCATGGTGCGCAAGGTGGTCGGCGCACTTGAGTGGGATGGCGAAAGCTTTGGCGTTTTTCTAGCTGATTTGTACAAAATGTAGGCTGCCTGGCTGTGACCAGCCGACATGCAGCAGCCCGACGCAAGTAAGCGCGGGTGAATTTGGAAAACACATCCCAAAAAAATGTATTCTGAGGGTTTGCCAGACCACTAGCGCGGAATCTTGCTTGTCAAGCAACGGAAATGGCTGTGTCCTGTCCCAATGGCAATTATCAAGGATATCGATCGCGGACGCGGTGAAATTATTCGCATCGAAGTCTCGGAATTCAAGGGGCAGCACCATTTAAATATTCGCATCTGGTACACAGACAAGGATAGCGGCGAATTCAAGCCCACCCAAAAGGGTGTAACCTTTCGCGTCGATCAATACGCTGAGCTCAAGGAAGCCATTTTAGCTGCAGAGGGCGTGCTGGCCACTTTGCCCGCCTGAATGGCGTCCTGAAACATAGAATAGTAAGCATCCTGTTCGGTCGAAATTGCCGATACTAGTGCTGTTCCCCATCGATTATGAGCCCGGCCGATTCAAATTCTGGCAGTATACGCCGCTACCTGTATACTTGTAAGACCTGCCGGCATCAATTCAAGGTAGTGTTGGACACTGCCGTGTACACAATCCACCGTGCGGCCTGTCCCAATTGCGACAAGCAATGCTATTTTGATAATCGTGAAGGCGTGCTGGAGAGGCGGATTGCTCAACGGGCCCCGTCCGGCGGCAGTGCGCATCAGGAACCGGCCCATTCACCCGTTTCCGGAGTTCATCCCGATACCCGGGCAGCGCGGGACGATGGTCAATCAGCGGCTCGCTACCGGAACTCCACTATTGAGTCCGTCAAATCGGGTGGTGCCAGCGGTAGCGGCCGCGACTATCAGAACAAGCCGGTTGCCGCTAAAAAGTCACTACTACCGACATGGCTGGGCTGGCCAGCGGTTCGCATGCCGTCTATGCGTTTCCATTGGCCGCGCCTGGCCTGGCGGCTGCCTGATATTGATTTGCGCGGTCAATCCTGGGGAAGGCTGTTTGCGCTCGCTATGGTGAGCGGTACGGCCTTTATGATTCTGCTTTTTTTATCATTGCATATTCCATGGCTTTGGCTGGGCAATCCTTCCAGCTACCTGGACAATCTGGGTGGCACGAACACGAACCGTATCCTCGATCGCGATGGGCAGCTGATCGGCGAACTATTTCGCAAGAAAACCGGCAATATCAAGGCAGAGAGCATTCCCAAAGAAATGGCCCAAACACTGATCTTTGTCGAGGACCAGGACTTTTACAGTCATGGTGGCATTCAGTATAGTTCCATTCTAAGAGCCCTGTGGGCCAACATAACCGCTTTTGGCTATTCCCAGGGGGGATCCACGCTGACCCAGCAGCTAGCGCGCATTCTGTTAGCCAATCGCCATAAAACAATGCTGCGCAAACTGCGCGAAACGGCATTGGCCTGGTACCTGGAGTCGAGCCTCAGCAAGGATCAAATCCTGGCCGCTTATATGAGTCAGGTTTATTTGGGGCATGGCTCGCTGGGCTTTGATAACGCTGCCCGCTTTTATTTTGGTAAGGAAATCAAAGCCCTTAATTTCAGCGAACGATTAACCCTGGCTTGTCTGCCATCCGCGCCGGAGAAGTATTCACCGCTCCGTAACCCCGATTTATTGGTCCAAAAAATGGACCTGGTGTATGAGCGCATGCAAGCCGCCAATCTGCAAATTCCCCCTGCCGGTCCTTTTCACAAGGAACTGGCGGCGCTTTTCTCCAGTTTAAATCAGAGTCCAATCGCCAGCATTTTTGGCAAACGAATCAATGATGCCCCTTATGTGACAGAACACATTCGTTTGCTCATCCGCCGCCATTTGGGTCCGGAATACATGTATGGGGCCGGCTTGACGATTGAAACGACTCTGGATAAAAAACTGCAACAGAAAGCCGTTACCGAGATATACAATCATATTAGCGAAAAGGCGCGCTATTTCCCACCCGTGCTCATGCGGGATGATAAAATTGTTGGCCGATTCGGCGAGAAATCAAATCAACGCTTCCAGCTGGAATTCGAAGATGTGGCGCTGGGACCCATGCTGTTTGGATTAAGCGTGCCTCCCCTGCGAAGACCTCGATTGCAAGCTGCGGCGGTTGGTATTGATGCGCACACCGGCGGCATTCTTTTTATGCACGGAGGCGCTGATTTTTCCAGTCGCAATCAATTGAATCGCGCAATTCAAATGCGACGTCAGACTGGCAGCTCGATAAAACCGATCGTATATTCCGCCGCTATTGAAAGCGGTGCGGTCACTGCGGCCACCATGATCGAGGATCGACCCATCTACGTTGCGGGCGGTAACAGCGCCAAGGGGTATTGGTTGCCGGGCAACTATAGCGGGGTTTACGAGGGTGATATCCCTGTCCGACGGGCTCTGGCCAAATCACAGAACATCCCGGCGATTCAGGTCCTGCGGCATGCCAGCCTGGAACGGGTAGCCGAGCAGTTTCAAAAATTCTTTTTTCCAGATCAGAAAATCTTTGATCAACGTTTTCGTAAAGACGAAACAGTAGCGATCGGGTCGCTTGAAATGAGCCCCCTGGAAATGGCCACGGCCTACACCGCTTTTGGTAACAATGGGGTTATAAAGCGTCCATTTATCGTGAAGCGAATTCTGGATGCTACCGGTCAGGTGCTATACCACTACAAGGAGCACGACGAATTTGAATTGCATATTCCGCTGGAACGTTCCGTAATCAGAGCGGATGCCGCTCAAATTATGGTCAGCCTGATGGAAGACTCGGCCCATTTTGGCGGTACAGGCCGGGGGGGGTTTGGTAGCTATCACATAGGCAAAACCGGAACAAGTAATCAATATCGGGATACCTGGTTTGTGGGATTGGTGCCGGGTATCAGCGCTGTCGTTTGGGTTGGTTATGATAATCCTGCCTGGTCGATGTACAAGGGCACCGGCGCCGGACTGGCTGGTCCGCTGTGGGGTCGAATTTTGCGCCACTTTAAATCGGCGGAAAAATCATTCCAATTTGATCCTGTGGCCGTTACAGCCAGGGTATGTGCCGATACCGGCCGTCAACCGACAGCCGCTTGTCGTAATGTAAAAACGGAGCTTTTTCTCAAGGATCATCTGCCACCCCAAAGTCAAAAAGAAGACCTTGAAAAAGCAGGCCCCTCAAAGACGATTGAGAATCTGGAAAACATTGGTCCCGGAGATTCGGATTTTGATTAACAAACAGGATTTTCATCGCCGTATCATCGTACTTGCCGCCGGGATCTTGCTTCTTATGGTGGTTCCGGACACTCTGAGCGCCAATGGTCGCGAAAGCTTTGAGGCGGCCTATCGGATCGAGAAAAAAAATCCTGAGCGCGCCATGCAACTCTATCAGCAGGCCCTACAGGGCGGCTTGAATACGGAGTTACGGCGGGCTGCAATGTGGCGCCTTTTCTACCTGTACCAGGATTTGGGCTATTATGATCAGGCAATCCGTTTGGCGGCATCGCTCGGCGTCAACCCGACCCGCGTAAAAAAAGTATCCGGTAGTTTGGTCGAGAATGTCGGCAAAAAAATGAACCTGGATCGCGAGAGAGCCGGTCTCTATGTAAACGCCATGCACCAGTCTCGTTATCCGGAATCGTCGGATTGCCAGATAACAGAGTCGGAATATACTGAGGCCCTGAAAGCCTATCCGGAGCACAAGGCTCTGCAGTCCATGCTGGCAAAAGGCGCTCTGGCATGCAAAAAGGGATCGGTGGCGATTGGCGCCTTTCGTAAATGTGCTTCCAGGCTCTGCCAGTTTCAATTAGCGGAACTCTATTATGACACAAATCAATATTCACGGGGGCGTACCTTGATGATGGGCCTGGCCTTGCAGTCCGATCTGGCTGCCGCTGACCGTTCGCGCATCCTTTATATGCTGGGCAAATCCTGGCGCGAGCAAAGAGACTGCGGCAAGGCAACCTACTATTATCGTTTGGCGGCTCAATACGCTGATGAGGAGCGTCGCGAACGACACAATGCTCTGGCCGCTTACAGTCTGTACAGCTGTGGTTTGAAAAACCAGGCCCGGGCGCTCTTTCGCAGCAATCAGGCTGCGGATGATGAAATGTTGCGTATTTTCAATTTGGTGCTGGAGGCCGATGTGGACAAGGACCCTCAGGCAAAAAAGGAGCTGAAGGATATGCGCCCCAGATTGCTCAAAATGAAACAACAGGGAATGGCCACCGCGCTGGTTACTGATGCCTTGCGTCTGGCCCGCCAGGAACAGTGATACAATTCAAAAAAATAGTTGCTCTACTCTTCATCGGCGGCCTGTGTTGGTTGTTGCTGCCGGCTTGTCAAAACGCGAGCGTGAAAACAGACGAACCAGTCGACGAGAATGCAACTGCCAATACTGCCGATGCCGGCGGTCAAAGTCTGAGCCCGGCTGAAAGGCGTTGGCAACTTGAATTAAAAAGACGCAAACAGGTCCGCGCTGAGCAGGAACGCAAGGCCAAAGCAGCGGCCCTGGCCGCCCGTAAGCTGGCTCAGGCAAAAGAGGAGGCGCGCGCGATTGCTGCACAGTCCGCCCGGGAGGACAAGGCTGCTGCTGACGCCGCCAACCAGCAGGCCGAAGCGGAGCGCATTCGAACGCAGCAAATCGCAGCGTTGGAAAAGGAAAAGGCCGATGAGCTGCAGCGCGAACAGGAAAGATTAGAGCGGGAAAAAAGGGCAAAAGAGGCTGCTGAAAGAGAACGCCAACGCCAGGCAGCTCTAGAGGCTGCTCGCCTGGAAGAGCAAAAAAAAGCAGCCGATTTGGCGAGACAAAAGGAACGTATAAATCTAATTGTCAATCGCAGTTATGAGGGGCGCTATTTCTGGACCCAGGATCTGCAGTCCGCATTGCCAGAATCGCTGCTCCTGACGATTAGCGATTTTGATCCAGCCAACCTGTATTTAGGCCGTAGTGGTAATCCCCTTCAGTTTCAGGGTTATAGTCTTTTGAGTAAAAATTACATGCCGCTTATGCCGCAGGTGAGCCAGGTAACGCATTTGCCCGTCAGTGTGGGAGTGCTGAATCCCTCTTTTTTAAAGAACAAGGGAGACTTTGTTTTGCTGTACTACCCTCGCGGGCGAGCAAGCGGGCAGTGGCAGCTGGTTTCCCTGGCATTGAATGGGCAAACCTGGTTTATTCAAAACATTTATAGTGATGCTCAAGACGTACTGGTCGTGGATCTGGAACAAGAGCGCCGCAATGCCCGCGAAGTTCCGCATTACATGCGCCTTGTCGTGGCCGGAATTGAAATCAAGCCTTGATCCAGTTTCCATGGTCCTGTTCTGTACCGGTCGTTAGCGATCCAAAGCGAGTTCCATTGGCATTCGTTACACGAACCTTGCGGGCTGGTCAATGATTGTCTAATGCCCGCCTGTAGTCAGGCAATCCTGGCGGCAATTTTTTTCAATTGCTCATGATCGCCTTCCACTGCCAGTCCGCGGCTTAAAAGATGCCGCGCGCGTTCGGTCTTGCCCATCAAGCGAAACACATCCACCAGGTTGGCCAGGTTGTTTAAATGTTCCGGGTCGCGCATACGGCAGCGCTCGCCATAGTCGGCAGCCAAATCCAGCTGTTTGTTGAGCTTGTACACATATGATGCATAGTACAAGAATTCAAGGTCTTCCAGGCCTTGTTTGCTAAACTCTTCCAGGAAGGGCAGTACTTGCTGGTATTCTTTCCTCAGAATCAACAACCGGATCATCTGCCGCAACAATCCTGGATTACCGGGATAGCGCTCCAGGCTGTCTTTCAGAATCTCGAGGGCGGCATCCTGACGGCCTTCTTTAAACAGTTGCGTTGCATCGCGAGTGAATTGCTCGGCGTCCGGGTTGGAGAAGTATTCCGGGAATGGCGTGTCCTCGCGGTAGGCGATGCGCATCAAGGTAAAATCGTCTGTAAACTCGCCGGTCTGGCGCATGGAATGCTCAATGCCCCGAATCTCGCCAGTGCCCTTTTCTATATGGCGCAAGAATTCTGTGTGATCCTCATTAATCTGGCGGACCCCCTCCTCATTCGTGCCTAGCAAGAGATCATCGCGTCCATCGGATCCCAGAAATATGACGTCGTTGGGTTGTAAGGCAAAGGCCTGGATGTGCAAACCGGTCTTTTGCACATCGACCCCGATCTTGCGTAGCACCACCTCGCGCTCCATGAATTGCGCCTGTCCCTGGCGGTATAAAGCTACGAAAGGATGCTCGGCATTCACATAATAAAACATGCCGCTGACATCATCGATTAGTCCCAGCACAACCGAAATCAGCATACTGCCGTCAAAGCTGACAAATACATCCTGTAATTCAGCCAGACTCATGCGCAGCCAATGCTCCGGAAATTTATGCTGCAGCTCTTTGGAGTGCAGCGTGCGGTTGATAATCGATTTGAAAACCGTGCCCATCACTAAAGCGCCACCCGCTCCCTGGATGGATTTGCCCATCGCATCTGCGTTTAGAACCACAGTGTAATCACGGCCGCGCAGCTTGAGCCGGTGGGCAATATTGATATCGCCGCCGATCTCATTTTCCCGACCGCGAAAACTGAACTTCTTTTTTTGATGGGCAATGGTCTGCACTTCAACGAGCTCGCTATGCGCTTCGTTACTGGCCAGCGGCTTTATCAGGAGTGATGTTAGAAAGTAATCACCGTCCTGCTGTTCTTTCAACTTGCGAACCCGGGTCAAACTCTGGTTCAGTTCCGCAGTGCGTTTTTCCACCTTGGCTTCCAGGTTCTTGTTCAAGTCTTCAACTTCATTATGCAGCCGCACAAAACGGTTGGCCAGAATAAGGGCAATGAACAGAATAAATCCAATAAAAGCAAAGCCCATGGTCCTGGGCAGGTTCCACCCTAGCTTAAAGCCAACTAAATCCACAATCATGGATGACATGATCACGACTAAACCAAAGAGCATGAATCTGGCATCCTGATCTTTCTTTAGGTAAATATAAGGAATTGGTAATGGTCCTGATCTGAAGACTCGTAATCCCAAACTGCTATAAACCGTGATCACCAGCGCAAGAAACGCAAACAGCATCATAACGTTTAATTGCACTTCACGATTCAAAAAGTCCCAGACCAGGACGTCACTGCTAATTAGAACGACAGCGCTCAGAGTGGCTGGAATTAAAGTGAAAACCAGAACAATGATGTCGTAATAGCGTGTAATTTTGTTGCCAGGCAACCGGAAAAAAGATCGCAAAAAAAAGTAAAATGAAGGCATTAACCAAAAAAGGGCAAAGTATTCGGCCCGTTTCATAGTCAACAAATCAAAGC
>JAGRNA010000153.1 GCA_020441005.1 Leptospiraceae bacterium | reverse complement strand
TCCAGGATAACTATGATTCCGAAATGAAGAGTCCGCAGCTATGCCTGGAAAAAGTCACCGATAGCGGTCTGGAGTTAAACATCTATACAAATCGTGAAATCGCAGCCAGGGATTTGATCTATTTGCATCAAACAGCCGCCATCGGATCATTGCAGGTTATTCATGGTAGCATCTTATGGGACATTTTGCCCCGGCAAACAACTATTGTCCGTATTAATCGTGGTGAACCTGCAATGCTGGCCTACTCAAGTGATCAGATACCCTATCTGCGCGAATTAAACGCGGCGGTCCGTATCGAAGGTTATTTATCTGCACTGCAATCAGCCCTGAATGGACAAGCAGCAGAACCAGTGGCGACCAACGCACCGGTACTCCGGGCAAGGGTAGAGGCGTTACAGGAAATTCTGGAGTACCCAGCCTGGTACGTACTGCTGCATAAAACTGAAGATCAAATGCATCTCGTGTACGCTCCCGATGTTCAGAACCGGTCCCTGGCAGCGGTTTTCAGCGGGCCGGACTGCCTGGAGGCAATGCTCCAACAAATTCGGCAGGAAATACAGGCATCAGGATCAACCGCACTTGAACAAGAAATGCAAGCATTCTTTTCACTGAAACTTGGTGGTCATGAATTGATTGCCAGGCTACAAACGCAGCAACTGGATGGTCTGGTTTTTAATCCCTTGGGACCGGTCCGTTCCTGCGCGTTCAATGCAGACTTTCTGCAATTGTTTGCCAGGCTAGAAAGCTAGTGTAGCAGTGGATTTGGCATTGATCACCGGATTGCCGCCGGTTGTCAGTTCGAAGAAGCAACCCGGGCTGTCCTGGAGCCGGCAAGAATTGGCAGCATCCGCTGCGAATGCTCGTGACCAGCTAATGCCAGCTTTCAAGCGTTTGATACCTGCTGGTTAAGCATTGGTGGGCAGGCTATTGTCGGTAACCTGGAAGATATATGCCAGGTGCGCATAGGGCCGGCGACTAGAAAATCAAAACCTGAAGGGGGCGCTTCTCTTTCATTGATGCGTTTTGGACACAAGAAAATCAAGAGTACATAATTTCCAGCATTGATTTATAGATATCGTGATTCTGTGGTTCAAGGCAGACAAACCAGATTTCCGTAACTGAGCAGGTATCAGATCGGTGACTGGCAATCCATTGGCGCACTGCCTGCAAGGCAACTGTTGCGGCTTCGATTTTCGGATAGCCATAGATGCCTGTACTGATATTTGGAAAAGCAACACTACGGCAGCGGTGTTCCAGGGCCAAATTGAGGCTGTGTGTATAACAATCAGCCAGGATGTCGGATTCGCGGCCCCCATGCCGGCCGTAAATAGGTCCAACCGTATGGATTACATGGCGGGCGAGCAATTTGCCAGCAGTAGTTACCACTGCATGCCCGGGAGCACAACCGCCGCTACGTTGCCTGATGGTATCACAAGCCTGCATAATAGCAGGACCGCCCGCCCGATGGATCGCTCCGTCCACACCGCTGCCGCCCGCGAGGCGGGCATTGGCTGCGTTTACTATGGCATCAGCGCGGATAGATGTTATATCGCCCTGGAATAGCGCAATACGGATAAATGCATCCTGATACGCGCCTGAAATTGCAGTCATACCGCTGTTAGCAAGTTTTCAATCTGGCTTTCAATTTCCCGGTAGAGGGCCTGTGTTTTCTCAATGACAGATTGAGGGAGATTTGGCGCCGGTGCAGTTTTGTTCCAGCCGGTGGACTCGGCATAATCACGGATGAACTGTTTGTCGTAGCCGGGAGGTGTTGTGCCTTCTCGATAGTCAGTCGATTTCCAGTAACGACTGGAATCCGGAGTAAGGACTTCATCAATTAAATATACTTTATCATCCAGAATCCCGAACTCGAATTTCGTATCACACAGAATGATGCCAGCACCGAGCATTTTTTTTGCGGCGTGCTTGTATATGGCAATCGAGATAGTTTTCAAACGGTCTGCCAGCTCCATGCCCAGCGCAGATTGCATGCTTGCAAAGCTTACATTTTGATCATGATCGCCTATCGCGGCCTTGGTGGCTGGTGTAAAAATGGGTTCGGGCAGTTGGGATGCATTCTGCAGTCCTGCGGGCAGTTTAATACCGCAGATGGAGCCGCTTTGCTGGTAGTCCTTCCAGCCTGAACCGGTCAGATAACCTCTAACCACACATTCAAAATCAATACGCTTTGTTCTACGGACCAGGGCAGAACAACCTTCGAGTTCGCTAAAATCATTAAAAGGTGCCGGAAATTCAGCTCGTTGAGTGGTTAGCAAGTGATTATAAAAGCTATATTTGTTTTGAAGGCCGCATTTTTCGATTTCGTTAAACCACAAACCTGAAATATGATTCAGTGTTTTTCCTTTACCGGTAATTTTTTCCGGGAATACTACATCAAATGCGCTGACCCGGTCGGTTGCCTGAATCAACATCGTCTGTTCATCTAAAAAATACAGGTTGCGGACCTTGCCGGTATAATCTGCAGGTGGTAACTCGCTCATCGGTCCACAAAACGTTTCTGTACTGCTCCGGCGACCTTTTTTCTTTGTAGAGCGCCGGGGTGATCTCTTTGTCCGCTCGGCCCGCAAGGCTCTGGACGGACAGTGACGGAGTTCAATCCTTAAAAAAAGGCATCAATGTCTTGTATATTTGCTGAAATTCGGCACTTAGAAATTCCCGCCCAATCTCCGGGTGACAGTGTATTTGGTAATTGCGACCATCCAGTTCAAATTGAACAGCGGCAGCATGTAGATAGGTGCGGTCCCATTCCCTTGCCAGTGCAAAGTTACCATACAAAGGGTCGCCCAGAATCGGCGCAGACAAGCTTTTCATGGCGACCCGAATTTGATGGGTTTTGCCTGTTTTGGGCCGGATTACATACAGGCGCAGACCGCTCATCCGGCCTGGTATTGCAGCACTTTTAAAAAGAGTCACTGCCGGATTATTTTGACTGCGGTTTAGTATCCAGGCTCCCCGACGTCCTTTCTGCATATCACCGGTGACGCGGCCCTGCTTTTTTTGCGGACTGCGATTGGACAAAGCTATATAGACCTTTTCCACTCGATTATAACGAAAGTGATTGGCCAGTTCGGTTGCCGCCGCGCGACCGCGCGCAAACAATAGAATTCCGCTGGTTACCTTGTCCAGCCGGTGTACGGGAAACAAGCGCCCGGGCCAGGCTAGCGCTGCTGTGCTTTCGATTTCCCGCAGTAGTTCCAGCGCTCCGGCTTGTTGTCCCGTTCTCTGGAAAGGT
>JAGRNA010000152.1 GCA_020441005.1 Leptospiraceae bacterium | reverse complement strand
GCAAGCGGATCACGCCGATGGAACCTAGTAAACTGAGCGGACTAGCATAAATCTGGGTTGCAGCGCAAGCCAGGTAATAGCCCCCTGAAGCCGCGACGGATTGGACCAGTGCAAACACCGGTTTTTGGCGGGCCAGATTGCGGATTTCCTGGTATAGAATTTCACTCGCTGTAGCAGAGCCGCCCGGACTGTTGATAATGATAAAAACAGCTTCGCAGTCCGAATTGGCAATGTCGGCCAACACCGGCAAGAGACCAAGGGCCTGAATCGAGTCTGCCCGGGGATTCTGGCCGGCATTCCCCAGGTGAATAGCCCCATTCAGATGTAAAAGTGCCAGGCGCGGTCTGGCTTTGAAGCGGAATAATTCAAAATACCGCGCATCAGAGCGGCGAATCAGTTTCACTACCGGATCAACCCGTTTCTGTAGTTTTTCCAGCTCCATCTGTCTTTCATCCGGGTCAGCCGTCTCCGGTGCCTCATCAGTGGCTGGCAAGGTCGTCTGTGCCAGATTGCTGGCATTTACATTCCGAAAGCGATGCAACACAGACGCGCCGGGCGATAGGCTTGATGCAGGCGGATGTTCCAAAAGGGAATGCAGAATTTGATCCTGGGGCAGCAGTGCGTCCCAGAATCCAATCGCCTGCATTTCTTCGGCTTGCCACAAGGGTCGCTTTCCAAGAAAGCTGGCCGCTGTTTGGCGAGCGGATTTCCGGGTCTTTTTTTGCGCGGCCGGCGGTCGTGGTTTGAGCGCCATGTTGCCCAGCGGTCCCAACTGAGCTGCGCGTAGTTTGCCTAGCAAGCCTTTGAGGTTTTTGGCCGCGGTTGGCGAATAATTACTGCGGATCAGGCTTTCAAATCCGCCGGCCTTGAATTTGCCGGCATGCGAGATTTCAAATTCAAGGCCTAATCGCTTGAGGAGCGGCCCGATGAACCAGTTTTCACCGGTAGGCAGCAATAGCTGAAAGGTGGCATTCGGGATCGCCAGGCGTTGCTTGCAGACCGCTGCCAGATACAGCACCCGTAAATCGCCACCACGAGTAAAAAAGATCACCTTTTTGTCCTGGGCCGCGATGCGCTGCAGGTATTGCGCTAATTGAAAGGTCTCTGTCCAGGAAATTTGCAGGTAACTGGCTTCGATGATCAAGGTCTCCAATTCCCGGCTATGTTGCAGGGTTTCCAGAATGGCGGTAAATTCAATCAAGGTTGGGTTTTCATCGCCCTGGAACAGACTGAGCAGACCTCCCGGGTGAATCACGCTGAACTCTGGCGGTATCTCCAGCTGAACAATGCGCTGGCCCTTGAATCGGCGGAACGATTTGACGTACAGGAAGACCAGCAAGCGCAATGGCCAGAATAGAATACGGATCAGCATTGCGGGAAAGTGTTCAAGCGGTACGGGTACTGTCCACTAGAAAACTTGACAAGGCCCTTTTGAGCAAAAAACTTGAGTTAGCAGGAGCCATGAGTGAAGCACATTTTATCCATTACAGTTCATAACCGTCCAGGGGTCATGAGTCAGGTGTCCGGATTGTTTACCCGTCGGGCTTTTAACATCGACAGTATAGCCGTAGGTACCACGGAGGATCCGGCCATTTCGTCCATGACTATTGTCATGAAAGGTGACGAAACCGAATTGGCTCAATTTGAGTCCCAGATGCTCAAACTGGCCGATGTGATCCAGGTGCGTGTCATACCATTTCATAGCTCTGTCACCAGAGAGATTATGCTTGTGCGTGTGAAAGCCGGCATCCAGGATCGGGCCGATGTGTTGGCCATAGTGGATGTATTCGAGGGCAATATTCTCGAGATTGCCGCTGAGAGCATCCTGATTGAAGTGTTTGGCAACAACCGCCGTATCAAAAGCATGATTCAATTATTGAATCAATACGGGATAATTGACATGGCCCGCACAGGCCAGATTGCATTAGCCTTTGAGAACGACGATTAAAAAAACCGTCCTGACTACAACGGACAGTCTTTTTTATTGACAGCAACTGACCGTTGTAGTTTATTGCTGTCAATAAATGATTTGATCAACAGGTTTTAGCCTGGTGTGAATTGATGCCCCGCATTCGCATTGCACCAGACGGCTGAATCGGGCTATCAATATCATTGCTTCAGGAAAGTAGCATGGCCAAGGCAGTTCTCAGTGGATACGGTATACATACCAGCATCAAGGATGCAGAGGGGCGCCTGGACGTACGCTGGGATACAGGGCCGGCAGATTTGACCTCCAGGTATGAATTGAATGAACGTTCCTTGAGCCTGGCGTGTCCCCAAACAATGAATGGCCCGTCAGGAAAGCCCAAAAATACAAAAATCCCGCCTGGGACAGCGATGGTTGAGTTTGCTGCCAGACATGCCCTGCAAAATGCGGGCCTGGATACTTTCGACGCGTATCGAACGGCCGTGGTGGTCGCCTCGATGAGTAATGGCCGGGATTATGATCTTAAGAATGTACTAAATCCGGAAGAAAACTCTGCGGCAGAGTCCGGTTTGCTCGAGACAATGCTGCAAAGTCCAGCCTGGCATCTGGCGAAAGAAATCGGCGCTCGTTCTTACGTGCAAAATTTGAGTGCGACCAACCAGGGTGGACTGGCTGCCCTGGCGAAAGGATTGCGACTAATCGAAGAAAACCATGCGGACATCGTACTGGTTGGTTCTTGCGACACCGCACGGAACTCGGGTAACCCGGCAGCCATGCTTTCCGCCGGTCTGAGTGCAGAAAATGAAGGTTTTAACGGCCATAGTTCGGAGGGGGGCTTTGTACTCGTACTGGAATCGATAGACCATGCCCTTGCCCGGCGGGCCGGGCAGATGGTGCCTGTCTACGCGCCCTCGCCAGCCAATGGGGAGTATCGATTGCCGGATTCCGCTGGGGCGACCCTGGCGCGGACAATCCACTCCCTGCTGCAAGGAATGCAGGGCAACCAGGCGACCCGGATCGAGTCCGTTTTTGGTCTCGCTAAAGGTCCTGCACGCATGCAGGCAGTAGAGGCCAGGGCCATGCTGGACTTTTTCGGTGACCAGATCAACCAGATCAATCTGGTCAGTCTGGCAAAACAGGTTGGTTGTTTTTGGCAGGGGAATGGCTTGCTGCATGTCTGCCTGGCTTTTGAGTGTTTGATTCAAAAACCGGATCCGGCGCTTTTTGAACTCGACCGTGAACAGTATCTTTCCGGGGCGAGGCCCGGCAGAAAGGTCGCTGGTAAAGTGATTCCGGCCAACGCGCTGGTTGTGGATCAGAGCATATCCGGACAATTTCATTCCGTCCTTCTAGGCAGGTAAACTATGACAGATACACTTTTACTCGATGTTTTTTTCGTTGCATCGCTGATTCTATGGCTGGTTGCAATCAGCCTGCTGGTTCTGCGATTTGTAAACGCCAGGCATGGCTATCAGAGACGTGCGAATGCGCTAGTCGGCCAAATTCTCAAAATGGACATGATTCGTAATTCGGTCGAAAATCAGTCTAGCCTTGAAAAGAGCCTGTTGCTATTACGCAATGTTTTTGCCGGGCAAAACAGTCCTTTACGAACACAGTTGCCGCTAGTAAGCAATTTCTCTGCCAGTCAGCAGGATCAGTCCGAGCTCTACCTTGATTTGCAGCTGCATGATGGTAAAAAAGTGACGACCATAGATACCAGGGAAGAAATCCCGATGCGCTGGATGGAAGGCGTATTGCAAAACATGTTGGAACTGGAGCAAAATAATTTTGGTCTGGCGTTGGGCGTGAACAAGGTCCTGCAAGGAAATCCGACCCTGTATGATGGACCGATTGCCGATTATATGCCTGAGTCCAGTCGCGAGGCGATCAATAGCAAGCTGGTCAGTGCAATGCTGGAAGGTTCTGAATTGTCAAAAAAATTCAGTCCCCTCGAGATTGCCGAGAAGCGGGTGATCGAATACTTTCTGGTAAAAAACAAGTACAATAAAAGCCATACGATCCGCATACTGGATATTACCATTAACACTTTGAAAGCAAAAATGAAAAAGTACAGCATCCCGGCCGCTTGAAACACAGCGGTCCCATCCGAAATAAGCAGTATTCCTGGTGGTCAAGGACTTGACGTTCCCGCTGCAGAAGCTTGATTGTTCCTGAAACGACGCAGCCTGGTGGCGGCCGGACGCTGTTCGCCGCCCGTTTGTTTTTTGGTTGTGTTCTGATCAGCTAGAGAGTTTGCGCAGGTGATGGCTTTTTGTGAAGCAAGGCTTTTTGCCTGCCGGCCGGGAGGAAGACATGCTGTATTTTGATCCCCTGTATTTCATCGTTTTGCTACCGACTATGGCGTTGAGCCTGTGGGCCAGCTGGCGAGTGCGATCGACTTTTCAACGCTGGAGCCAATACCAGAACAGTCGTCAAATGAGCGGCGCCGAGGTTGCCCGCTTGATTCTGGATCGATCCGGGTGTAGCCAGGTTGCCATTGAACATGTGCCCGGCAATTTGAGTGATCACTACGATCCAGCAGCGCAAACCTTGCGTTTATCTGATGATACCTATAATTCGCGCAGCATCGCGGCGGCAGGTGTCGCCGCTCATGAAGCCGGGCATGCGATTCAGGACAAGGTTCATTATCCGATGTTACGCTTGCGTACTTCGATCGTCGGTTTTGCCCGCATCGGTTCCTGGGCCAGCTGGATATTGATTGGAGTCGGCACAACCTTGATGTTCTATCTGCATAGTCCGCTCGGTTATTATGCCATGATTGGGGGGGTGATTTTTTTCAGCGCGACAGTGTTCTTTCAGCTTGTCACGGTCCCGGTAGAAATCAATGCCTCCAGTCGGGCCAAAGAGATCCTCAGGCAGCATGGTTTTGCCAGCGGAGCGGAAATTCAGGGTGTAGAACAGGTGCTGAATGCCGCTGCCTGGACCTATGTGGCAGCGGCGATCGGCGCGGTTGCACAGCTGCTCTACTTTCTATTGCGTTTGGGCCTTTTTTCCGGGTCCACGGATGACTGAATGGGCACCCAAAAAGGTTTTGCTTGACCCCTGACTCGTCGGGTGCATCTAACTGAATCAGAAGTCCTATGGAAGTACGCAGTCACTCAATGATGTTCGGTTACCGTAACATGGACGCTAAAATGGTTCAGCGTCGTCCGGGCGCTACACCGGAGCTGTTTTTGCCGGGTATCGGCCGTACGATCAGCGTCGATGAATACATCCAGAATGGTTTTCATATTGTGGATGCCAGTGTCAAGGAACTGGAAGCCATGGTCAGCGCAGGCTATGAGAGCCGCCGCATCCTGCTGCGCTTTTACGAGGAAGTGCAAAAGGACAAGGCCAAAGATCAGTTTTAAGCCGGATTGGTCCGCACGATTACCTTGACACTCTGTGCACTGTCCCGGGCAACAGCGAACGCAGCCTTGATTTCCGAAAGGTCAAACTGATGGGTAATCAAATTGGCATGCAAACGAAGAGCCAACTCGGGCTGTTCAGCCAGGATTCGGAGGGCGCGTTGAAAGTCTCCACACCGGGAACTGTGCAGCTCCAGTCCGCGGTCCAGGATCGCTGCTGCTAAGTGGCCCTCGTTGCGAGCCTGCTCGGTTAGTAATATGGCTCCCCGGGCTCGGACAAGCGACCATTCCTTATCCGCAATGGGACGCAAGATCTGATCTACTTCTGCCAGGCTATTGGCCAGGGCCAGGTCAAAGCGCGGCAGTGTGGCATGCTTTAGAAATTCGGGTCGATGGTAGGGACCCTCGACAAACAATGCGCGGGCCATGTTCGGGATTGTATCTTTCGTGATCACACAATCAGGCCGCGCGGTTAGCAGGGTATCGATCAATCGCCCATCCGTCGCCGGACTGGCAAAAATATGCCTGTTTTGGCGGGCTTCTTTTTCAATGGACCAACCAAAGGCCAGGTTGGCTGGTTTGCAGGGCAAAAGGGCCATCTCATCGACCACCAGATCCGTTAAGCGGGTTAAACCCGCAACAGCCTGTCCATTGGTGGATTTTACATGCAGGGCCCGGCGGGCCAGGGTAACCGCGAGTTCAAATCCGGCCGGATTGCCGGTTGTATCGAAGACCAGATCAAATTTTTCCTGTATAGGACCTGCTGTGGTGCTTGCATCGAGTAACACTGTCCGATCCGCCCCCAGATTACGGCAACGTTCCAGCAGGGTCGCATGCCGGCCGACGGCAATGATCTCGAAATCCAGCCCCTTTTGTTGCCGATAACCGACCAGAGCAGCGATTAAAAGCGATCCCAGTCGCCGGGGTCCCAGGACAGCGATGCTCTCGCCATTCTGTGGCGCGCTGGCTTCAACTGCTTGCAGAGCGGCTGCGAAGGGCTCTGTCAGACTGGCGGTCAGCGGGTCAACATTCTGCGGTAGCGGGATCAGGGCCTCCCGTGGCGCCAGCATATACGGCGCAAAACCGCCTGGCAAGCGGTCGATGCCGAGGGTGATTCGGCCCGGATCCTGGGTATGCATGGAATCTGCCGACCAGGGGTTGTCCGGATTGTGAATCCCGCGCGCTTTTTCACTGGCATTGATCTCTACGGCAAAGAATTGACCATCTTTGCGGGCAACTACCTCATGACCGATAATCTGCGGCAAGGGGTAGGGTAAATATTGCCGGGCCAAATCAGTGGAACAAACTCCGCAAAAAACCGGTTCTACGGCGGTATATCCGGCTCCCAGTTGCAGTAATTCATCGCCATCGCGGCCAATGTGCCAGCCATCCTCCGGATTGCCCTGAAAAGAGTAGGCATGTTCTTCCAGGCTGCCATCAGGTTGCAATTCTGGCGCCTTAAAATCGATGTGCATTACGGAGCTCCGGTCTGTTGATTTGCTGGACTCTGTCTGACGCTATGGACGACTTCACCAGGTCTTTTTACAATCAATAACAAATTCTCCCGCATGACCAGCTCGGCTTGTTCTCCTTTGTCAATTGACTGACCAAGAGCGCGTGCCTGGTAGGATGTACCCTGGTAGCGCACCCGTCCGTCGCTATGGTGACTGGCCACTGCATCGAGCACCTCGACGACCTGTCCGCGTAGCGAATCGGCCTCATCAAAATAATCATTTTTTTCAATGGCCGGGAAAAGGCGCATGATTTGCTGGCGCAGTAGCAGGACTAACAGCATGGAGGCTGCGATCCAGAATAAAAACTCCAGGTAAACATTGCCAATCAAGTCGAGCCAGACCACCACACCCGTGACCAGGGCGCCCATTCCAAAAAAGATCACAACCGCACCGGGCACGAAAAATTCGAATACAATTAAAAAGAGCCCCGCAGCGATCCAAAGGATATACCTGACACTATACAAATCCATCAATTCCAGATTTCATCGCTGCCCGTGCGCAAGCAAGTAAAAACAGCCCTACGCGGCCCTATCGTCTGCGTCGTATATATATGGCGTATTGCATTTGATTGATTTCTGTTAGCTGCCGGACCAGCACATATTCACGGTTGATGAGCTGCCGCAGCTCAGGAAAGGAAAGCAGACGCTCTGACCATTGTTTGCCAAAATATTTTTCACTGGTATTGACGACTAACAGAGCCGCCTTGTTTTTCTGCAAGGCACTCATGCATTCGATCCGAGCCTGACTGGTATAGGAATCCGTTCCCCAAAGCACATGATCCATCGGATAACGAGTGGCCAATGGCTGCTGGAAGCGCAAAAAGGAGGGTATCGCCAGGGAATGAATTTCAAGATTCTGGACTGACTGGCCCTGGAGTTCATATTGGGTGTTCAGTTCACTTAATGTCGATCCAAGGCGTAAGGCAGGCGGATCGGGCTTGAGCCAGGCGGACATCAGGGTCCGGGCCTGGTGTTGGCGGACTACCAGGATGCAGCCCAGCAGGATTAAAGCCGCGAGTGAAAGCCAGCGACCCAGATTTGGTTTATGGTAGAAAATACTCGTGCGCCCCTGGCGGCCAATCGCCATAAACAAGGCACCCAGTACCTGGGCCAGGATCAGCTCCAATCCTGTCCAGATAAAATAGGTATGATAGGCAAATCCCTTGCGCTGGCTCAGGTAATGGACAAAGCCGCCGATGATCAGGATCAGGGCCGTCGGTGACAGGCGTAGCAGTTTTTGGCTTTGCAGCCAGAAAGCCAGGGCCATCAAGAGCAAGGCTAATAGTGATATATGGCCGGTATCAAGCGGGGAGCTAACGCCGCCGCTGAGCGGCAAGGCGATATTTAGTGGATTAAAAGTTACTAGTCCAAGAGCCAGATCCAGGATCGGTACAGTGGGTTGAAACTGGCTCCAGTTATAAAAATAGTCCGGATAATTTCGAAAGAATGCCCACAGAGATCCGCTGAAAAGCAAGGGCAAGACCAAAAGCAAGGCAATGCTAGCCATGGCCGCGAAAACGGGCCTGCCAAAGTCCAGGATGTACGCCGATCGGTTTGGATAGAAAAAGCCAAAGTAGCTCAGAGCCAGCAGAATAAACACCAGACCGGTTGGTTTGATAAAGACAGTGGCCCCCAGCAGGAGTCCGGCCTGGAAATATCGCCGACCATTTTTTTTAGAAGAGCTACTCCTGGTTTCTAATAAAGCCAGGGCGGGCAATAAAAGCAGGATCATCAGGGCCTCCCGCTGAAATGCGCCTAACGGGGTTGCGATCAGCGTCAGGTTTAGCCCCAGAATAAATGCCAGACCGGCCGCCAGTCTGGAATGTTGCCAAAGGGCATAGAGACTGCCGCAGGCGATTCCGGTTACCAGCAGGGCGTCCATGATGCGCAGACCGGCATCGCCGGTACCAAAGATCAGAATTCCGAGCGCATTGATATAATGTGTCAAGGGCAGGTTCAGGGTTTCAAAATCGACCCAGGGCCAACGGCCAGCTAGCAGGTTCCAGCCGTAATAACGCATTAAACTGGCATCGAGACTGATTTCCTGTGGCCAGTAGAAGCTATAATACAAGGCCTGCAGGCTATACGTTACCTGATAGATCATCACTATGAGCAGGAAGGCTCCGGCACTCCACAGAATGGCTGACCTGGTTTGCATATTTATTGAGTCAGGGTTCACCTGGTTTTTCAGCGGGGGGTTGCTCTTTTGGCTGATTGAATTGGCGACTGGCAGAGCCAAAAACGATGCCCCAATAGCTGCGCCCATACTGCAAAACACCGATCAGCACGGTTAATAACAAAGTCCAGGCAAGGAACTCCGGGTGCCGCCACCAGTCAGGGTATGACGCTTGCCAATTTGCTTGCAGCCAGGGCAAGCTGATATACCAAAGCACACTTAATGCCGTCAAGGTAACGCCTAGTTTGCCCCAAATGTTGGGCTTGCCTTGCATGTTACGTTTGTAATACAGAAATGTTCCGCCCCAGACCCCAACAATCTCGCGCAGGACGATCAAAAAGAAAATTAGCGGTGGAAAATCAAAAAACCAGGTTATCACACCCAAAGCGCTGATTGTGGTCAGTTTATCAGCGACCGGATCCAGATAGCGACCCAGGCGGGTTTCCTGGTGCAGCAGTCGGGCTAAAAAACCGTCCAGAAAATCACTGACAATACTGAGCCCAATGACAGCCAACAGCCAGCTGAAAACAATAGTATTCGCCGGCGCGGCGACATATGCACCGACCAGCATAAAGAAGGGCCCCAAAAGCACGATTCGCAGGATGCTCAGCGCATTGGAGACGTTCCAGACGTTTTCTTGCAATACATCGCTCGCCTTCATGCAGTTGAATATCCCGCAATAGTCATTTTTAACCGTCTAAAAGCTGCCTGAAAAGAAAAAACAGAGTGTCAAAAGGGTCCCATCCCCAAATTTGTTCATTTCAAGCCCTGCATAGGCAATGTATTGGTTGCTTCTGTGAGTCAAGATTTTCTCTGCAATATTGAAAAATGAGAAGATCCACCGGCAGCCCGGAATAGAACCCAAAAAACCATGATTAAGAAAACCATCCATAAAATAATTGGAACCAAACACGAGCGTGATATCAAGAAAATCCAGCCGCTGGTAGATAAAATCAATAGCCTGTCCCCGGCCTGGCAGGATCTCAGTGATAGCGCACTGGCCGCCAAAACAGACGAGTTTAGAAGCCGTCTAAAAGCTGGTGAGACTACCGACGATCTGTTGCCGGAAGCCTTTGCTACTGTCAGGGAAACTGCCTGGCGCACGCTTGGTATGCGTCATTTTGATGTCCAGCTGATTGGCGGCATTGTACTGCACCAGGGCAAGATTGCAGAAATGAAAACCGGTGAGGGCAAGACCCTGACCTCGACCTTGCCGGTCTATTTGAACGCCCTGGAGGGCAAGGGTGTGCATGTGGTCACGGTCAACGATTACCTTGCCCGTCGCGATGCGGAATGGATGCAGCCAGTGTTTACTTTTTTAGGCCTGAATGTCGGTATTATTCAGCATGATCAAAACCCTTACACGCGCACCCCCCAATATGCGGCCGATATCACTTATGGGACAAATAACGAATTTGGTTTTGATTACCTGCGTGATAACATGGTCACTGAACTGGAACACCGGGTACAACGCGGTTTTCATTATGCGATTGTGGATGAGGTGGATTCTATCCTGATCGATGAGGCCCGCACCCCGCTGATTATTTCGGGTTCCACGGAACAGGATATCAGCCAGTATGCCGTGATCGACAAGGCGGTGCGCCGATTGATCCAGGATGAGGCCGGCGCGCCGGAACCGGAACCCATCGAAGTCGAGCCGGGCAAGGAAGAGCCGCATGTTATCCGCTGCTATTTCTATGACATAGATGAAAAAGCCCGCAATGTATTCCTGACCGAGAAGGGTGTCAGTCAGATGGAACGCATCCTGAAAGTGGAGAACATGTATCATCCGGATAATACAGAACTGGTAACGCATGTCCATCAGGCGCTCAAAGCGCATCTGATTTTCAAGGATGAGGTGGATTATGTGGTGCGAACCGGCGAAGTGCTGATCGTCGACGAACACACCGGTCGCATCATGGAAGGCCGCCGCTATAGCGATGGTTTGCACCAGGCGCTGGAAGCCAAAGAGCACGTCGAAATCCAGCCGGAAAACCAGACGCTCG
>JAGRNA010000151.1 GCA_020441005.1 Leptospiraceae bacterium | reverse complement strand
CGGTTATTTTTTCACTGGGTTCCTTCCAGCTCAAGTATTATGGAATGATGTATGTAATCGCCGCTATTTGCACCTATTTACTGGCAAATTGGAGAATCCGGCGAGAACGTCAATTTCAGGGCTACACTCGCGATGATATCGAAAACATTGTATTCTATGGTATACTGGGCGTGATGCTGGGTGGTCGACTGGGCTATGTTATTTTCTATAATTTTTCTTATTATATGTCTCATCCGGTTGAGATTTTCTGGCCTTTTCGCAATGGTCAGTTTGTCGGCTTGTCCGGAATGTCCTATCATGGCGGCCTGATTGGAGTTCTGATCGCAGCGACGCTGTACTGTCATAATCACAAAAAGAACTTCTGGCATATGGCAGAGCTATTTGCGCCCGTATTTCCTTTGGGCTACACATTTGGACGCCTGGGAAATTTCATTAACGGTGAGCTTTATGGACGCCCTACGGATGCGTCCATAGGCATGTATTTTCCCGATTCCCCGGGAGTATTGCGTCATCCCTCGCAATTATATGAAGCTACATTTGAGGGACTTGTATTATTTTTGATCATGTGGCTTTTGCGTAAACGGGCAACGAAACCTGTAGGGGGCATGCTCGCCATATACATATTTGGCTATGGATTTGTCCGTTTTTTCATTGAGTATTTCCGTCAACCGGATGCCCATTTAGGCTTCATTTGGCTGCAATTTTCTATGGGACAATTGCTCTGTATGGGGATGATGACTTTCGCTGCTGCGCTCTATGCATGGCTGTGGCAGCGGCACAATAGACTGAGTGCCGTTGAATTGATGAAAAACGTTCCCCAGGTGGAAGAACAAAAAGCACAAAACTGGAAAAAGAAGAAAAAGAAAAAGTGATTTGTAGACCTTAGCGGACTACCGGGCCCCATTCTCTTTTAGTAATTTAATGATGCTGGTGTGGGTGCCCGCATTTTCGGGTTGCATGGCCACTTGCAAGGGCCGCAGTTTACCGGAGTCCATTGCATTGGGATCGGCTTGCAACCCCAGCAAGGCATGGGTAGCCTCAAAATGACCCGCTTGAACGGCTAGAAACAATGCCGTACAACCCAGGGCATCGCGCTCTTCCAGTCGAGCTCCCCCTTGCGCCAATAGACGCACCATAGCAGCTTGCCCACTTTCGGCTGCCAGCATCAGGGGAGTTCTTTTATTGCGCATTGGATTGACCCGGTTGACATCCCATCCGTGCTTCAGGAAAGCCTGCACAACCTTCAGATGAGCAGATTTAATCGCAATTTCAAGGGCATTCTCGGCGTACTCATTGACACCATCGCGCGGTGCTCCAGCTTTTAGCAAATCTGCGATCAGATCATCACGACCTTGCAGCGCAGCAATCATCAACAGATCCCAGCCGTTGTGCAAGACGGTGTCTGCCCGGGCCCCGGCTTGCAGCAATCTGATTGTGACTGATCTTTGCTGGCTTACAATAGACTGGCTCAAGGGCGTGCGACCCCTTGCATCCGGTCGATTCACATCGGCTTTGGCCTTAATTAGCAGATTTAAAATTGGAACATTACCCTTCTCGGCCGCTACGTGCAGCGCGGTAGCGCCATTAATATCCTCAATGTTAACATTTGCCTTCCATTGCAGCAGCAGTTCAACATTTTTTTGCTGTGATCGCCAGGTAGCGATCCAAAGCAGGCTGCGCCCCCTGGCATCACAATAATCCGGGTCTTTTTTTTCGCTTAGCCAACGCCTCAATTCAGTTGAGTTATCGGAACTGGTCAGGTTTGCCACCTCGGCAGTCATTTTGCAAGCCGACTGTGCTGCCAGTCCGACCGGGCGGGCAAACAGCACGAACAGTGAAACCACAGCGAACCAGAGAGCACAGCCTGCCATACGTGGCCAACTCATTCTCCGACCCAACCACTCCCTGAAAACCGCATTCGAGCGTTTATGCCATTTCAACGGACTCATCGCCGGTTTGCATTCACGTTTGCTCGCACACGGCAGGCCCGGCAGACAAATCACCATAAAGGGTTTATCGACAACGGATCGCCGGCCTTTAGATAGAAAGCATGAATTTGCAAACGATCAGCGTCGTTCGCGATCATGGTTGATATGGTTGAGAATATAAACGAAGAGCAAGGCTCCGATGCAGGTGGCGATCAGGTTCACCCCCAACCTGATTTCATTGCCTAATTTGGGAACCATCAGCCAGTTGATCAATTCCATGAACCAGCCGCGGATACTCAGCGTATAATTCATTAAAACCGCACCGATCACAGCGATGACCAGTGCGCCCCAAAAACCGCCTGGCAAGTCCTTTCGCAGCCAATGATAGTATACCCAAACAGCGCCGGCACCCACAGCGAGATACACCAGAATATCCAATAAAACAACCAGCATGATTTGTATACAAAAAGCTGCTTGCATGTCTGAATACAAGCTATTTCTACTTTGAAATGCCCAGGACATAAAAAAAATGACCAAATGTTCAGCATTGATGGTAGTACCCGGCTGTATGGAATCATCGGCAATCCGGTGAGCCATTCCCTCAGTCCGCGCATCCATAATGCTGCTTTCAACAGTTGTAAAATCAATGCCATTTATGTGCCCATGGCAGTCGAAAAGGCCGATGCTGTCTTGAAAAAATCCCTGGTGGCATTGCCAATCCACGGTGTTTCGGTAACGATTCCACACAAGGTGTGGGCGGCCAGGTCTGCTGATGTCCAGGACGACCTGACCCGCTTATGCGGAGCAGCCAATACCCTGTACAAAAAGGGAACGGATGGACTCTTGTATGGTGCTAACACCGATGGTCTCGGTGCGCTACGCGCCTTGCGAGAGAATGTCGGTAACTTGAGGGGCCGTCGGGTGTTACTGCTTGGCTACGGCGGGTCTGCCGCAGCCATTGCACATAGCCTGTTGCTAAAGGAAAATCTTTCTTTGTTACTGGTATATGGTCGCAATTTTTCGAAATGCAAACGTTTCGCACAGCATTTAGCGCAGACACATCCCGATCAGGCCAGTCAGGTGGTTGCCACCCAACTGAAGGACGTGAACAGCGAGGACATTGATATCATTATCAATACGACCCCCCTGGGCATGCAAGGACAATCCGCCGAACTGCCCTTACCGGCCCACCTGATTCAGGCTTATCACACTGTGTTTGATATCGTCTATGTACCCGCCAGGACTCCCTTGTTACAGCTGACGGCTGAACGCAAAGCGCGCTCCATCCCGGGTTACTTGATGCTGTTGTACCAGGCGGTCTTGCAGTTTGAGCTATTTAGCGGGCAAAAGGCTCCTGTTCATTTGATGGAAAGAGAGCTGCTGAGCGCGCTGCGCCAAAAAAGATGATGAATTCAAAACAAGCCGGTATGGATACAAGTGGCAGTCAAAAGGATCTTGAGCTTTATTTAGAGCAGTTTATCAATCCGGAACGCAGTCGCCTGTTTCAGCCTTCCTTGTGGACAGCCAGGCGCGCCTGGATGGCGCGACTAGCCCGCCAGGAATGGCTTCGCAGCCCGGCCAGAATCATCCATGTTGTGGGATCAAACGGCAAGGGTTCCACAGCCTGGTATTTGGCTGAGTATCTACAGGCCGCATCTGTAGATCCGGCTGTAATCCTCTATACCTCGCCCCACCTGCTGTATCCAACAGAGCGCATCCGCTTCAACGGTCGTACAATTCCAGCCGCAGAATGCCTGGGATTGTTTAACCGGCTGGCCTGCCATCCGGCTTTGGAAGCGGTCTGGTTCGAATTGTCATACTTTGAAATTTTTACCATTCTGGCCCTTTACTATGCAAAACTGGTATCAGCAAAGTACATTGTACTGGAAGCCGGCTTGGGAGGACGTCTGGACGCAACCAGGATGGCTGCCGGCTCGACCTTGCTAGTTACGCATCTGTGTCTGGAGCATACCAGATTATTAGGCAACAGTCTGAGTGAAATCGCTCATGAAAAACTGTGCATAGCAACTCCCAAATTGCAACAGATATTCACTTTTGCTTCCAATCGCCGCCACATCGATCGGGAACGGCAAAAAAAAAGGGGCTGTCTGGCCGCTATCAATCCAGATTTGGCCATTCATTACATTGATGCCAAACCGACCGAACACTATCTTTCTCAAAATAAAGGCCTGGCGGCAACCGTTGCCCGGCATTTGGAGCCTGCTTTCTTTATGAAGCCTTTTGTAAAAAACCTGGAACTCTCTAATCCGCCAGGTCGTCTGGAAGTGCGCGCCTTTGGCCGGATGCGTTTTTTATTCGATACGGCCCACAACCCGGATGGCATAATGCGCAGCCTGGCAGACATGCAAAACGGTCTGATCGAACCGCATGAAGCCGGGTCTGGGCTGATCCTGACGAGCGCAATAAAAGATCGCAATATCCTGGATTTAGTGCAGGCGATTCAAGGGCAAATGCCGGCCATACCGGTGTATCTTGTCCAGGGACCGGATTTGGCCCCATCCGGAAAAATCGATGCGGCCACTGCCTGTCCAGTGATCCTGCCGGAACAAAGCCCGGCTCTGATCCATGCCAGGCCGGGACTGCGCTGGGTCCTTGTGATCGGCACACACCGCCTATATGCCCTTTATAATGCTTTGGCAGATGAGTTTAGCAATGCGTCCAGTTAAAATAGATTATTATCAGCATCGCCGGCGCTTCCAGGATCAATTGCGCCCGAACAGTGTCGCTATTTTCATCGCCCCACCGGCTTCTATTCGCAGCCATGATGTGGAATTCCCCTATCGCACATCTTCCGACATATATTATCTGACCGGCTTTGAGGAGCCTCATTGCGCGCTGGTTTTGACCGCTGATCAAGCGATTATTTATTTACGTGAACGCGATGTTCAGTCGGAACAATGGACCGGTTATCGCCTGGGTGTTCGACGTGCTCGCCAGCAATTGCAATTTGATGAAAGCCGCAATATCAATGTCTTTTTCAAGGAACTGGCCGGATTGTTACAAGACAAGGAGGTGTTGTATTACAAGGCCGGCGTATATACGGCTGCTGACCAAAGGGTGTTTGCGACCCTGCACCAGGTCCGGCAAAGCAGTCGCAACGGTGATTTTGCCCCCGAGGTAATCATCAATCCGGATACGATCCTGCATGAAATGCGTTTACTCAAGAATACGGCTGAAATTGAAGCAATGCAAAACAGCGCCAGCATTACTGGCCTGGCGCATGAAAACATCCTGCAAAACTCGAAGGTCGGCATGTATGCCTGGGAGGTGGAGGCATGGATAAAATACACTTTTCGGCAACACAACGCCCTGGAGGCCTACCCATCAATTGTTGCACCGGGCAAGGAGGCCTGCATATTACATTACATAGAAAACAAGGTCAAACTGAAGGCCGGCGATCTGGTCCTGGTTGATGCGGGCGCTGAATTTCAGTATTACGCTGCGGATGTTACCCGCACCTGGCCTGTCTCCAATCGTTTCACTCCGGCACAGCGAGATCTGTATCAAATTGTACTGCAAGCGCAAAAAGAGGCCATTCGCAGCTGTGTCAAGGGCAGTAGTCTGCAAATCGTACACCAGGCGGCCTTGCAGGTCCTCATTGATGGTTTAAAGTCATTAAAATTGTTACAGGGCAGCATGGAAAGCATTCTGGCGGACGAAAGCTACAAGAAATACTACATGCACAAAACCAGTCATTTTTTAGGCATGGATGTGCACGATGTTGGCAATTATTTCGATAAACAAAAGAAACCGCGTCCTCTGCGAAATGGCATGGTAATTACTGTCGAACCTGGTTTGTATATTCCCCCAAGTGATCGCCTGGCCCCGCGTGAGATGCGGGGCTGCGGTATCCGAATCGAAGACGACATTCTGATTCAGAATGCCCGGCCGCGGAATTTGACCGACTTTATCCCCAAAGAGATTGCGGAAATCGAGGCTCTGCGTTCAGCCGGATAGCAGTTTCATGCGTGAGATACCTTTCCCCGCCGACTTGTTTCTGGTATTGGGCGACCAGGTTTTCTATGGCCTGCCCGTTTTCACTCTTTTCTACGCCCTGGCATTTTTGGCCGCCGGGCGCTGGCTGCAGATTGCGGCCCGGCGAGACCCCCGTTTGTCGGTGTCTGTTCTCAGGGATATTTTATTGCTCAGCCTGGTGTTTGGCTACCTCGGTGCGCGACTGTTTATGATCGTTGAGCTATGGGATCGCATCTGGACCGGCCCGGCGTCTGCTTTCGACAAGCTCTATGCCCTGTTTTGCTACTACCAGGGGCAGGCGGATCCCCGTTTCGGGCTAGATCATTCGGTCCCTGACTCCGCAATCGGGGCCTATGCGGTATTGGCCGAATACGAAGGTCTGGTGTTCTACGGTGGTGTCCTGTTGGCTCTGATAGCAATTCAGGTCTATTTTTGGGTGCGTAAAATCCAGACAGACAGCTATTTGGCGGTGATTGCGATCGCGGGAGCATTAGCCTATGGAATCGGTCGCCTCGGTTGCATGTTCAGCGGCGATGGCTGTTTTGGGCATGCCTGTGCGGTCCACTGGCCGCCCCTGTCTGTGATTTATGGCCCAGCCAGCGGTCAGTGCCTGCATGACCCGGCGCTGGCTGGCGAACAGCCGATTTTTTGCACCGGCGGGCTGGCTGTCTGGAATACGCCTTTGATCGAGGCAGGGGCATCATTAGCGACAGCTGCCTGGTTATATCGCGTCTGGTTCAGTGGACGATGGAATGGCTGGCAAATGATCGGCATTGTTATGATCCAGAATGCGGTTGTCCGGTTTTTGATCGAATTTGTGCGCTTGAATGATGCGCTTTGGCCGATCCTGCCGCCTCCCGGCGCCTTTGTGGATGGATCCTGGACCGAGTTGGTACACCCCAATCGATTGGCCCGCGGAATCAGTGATCCGGAGCGTCGTCTGTTTTATCAATACTGGCACTGGTACGGCTTCACGGCCGGTCAAATTTTTGCTTTTTTACTTGGCGCAGCAGGTATGCTATGCTATCGTTACAAACCCGGGGAGTAAATTATGCCGTACATGGCCGTCGGTTCACGCCAAATACTGTTTGATGATTCTAATGTGCCGGCTGTGGTTCATCAGCCCCGACCCAATATGAATCATGTCGTTCATGACACTGCGGAGAGTACTCCGGCACCCGATGCCGCCGTGCAGCAAGCCCAGGAAGAGCATAAGGGACTTTTGATCGATACCCGGGCCTGATTATGTATGGTGCGGCAAAAGTAGAACTACGCAACCAGCACGGAATCCCGGTCATTGCGCTGGATGGCGAAATCACCGGCGAGCTGCAAGCTCCGGTTCAGGACGTGTTCCAAAAGATCGATTTGCAGCAATCCGGGCGAGTGATTATTGATTTTAGCCGGGCTGTTTATATCAACTCCTCCGGAATCGCTATTTTGATCGACCTGGTCAATCAATGCCAGTCCAGCGACACGTTGATGGAATTTGCCAGCTTGAATGATCAAATATATAAAATCATGGACCTGGTGGGCCTGTTCGAGTTTGTGCGTGTGTGGCCCGAATTGAAAGACGCTTATTAAATCCGGGCCAGGGCGGCCTTGATCCATTCAGCGGCCTGCCAATCGCGAGTCTCCTGCACATCAGCAACCGCCGCCAAAGCGGCTCGGGCTTCCTTTTCCCTGTATCCAAACTGCAGTAGTCCTTGCAAAGCCAGGCCTTTTTGCTGATTCAGATCGGGATCGCTGTTTTGGATTTGCAAGTTTTGATTTGGTCCCTGGAGCATCTGCTGCCAATGGCCGCTTTTTTGACGGACAGCAAATAGAATACTAGCCGCCGTTTGCTTGCCAATTCGGGGAATCTGACTCAGTCTTTTGACATCATCCTGTTCGCTCAGCGCGAGCAACTCGGCAATATCGATATGCGCCAGGATGCTCAGGGCCAGAGCCGGTCCCAAACCCTTGATTTTCTGCAAGGCCAAAAAGTACTCCAGATCCTGAAACGCTAAAAAACCATACAACCTTTGTGCGCCTTCGGCTATATGATGGTGAATGAATAATCGAACGGTCTGTTGCATCATTTGTCCCAGTTGACTTTGCACAGACAGGGGTACAAATACTTCGTACACCACGCCGCCAGTATCAATTTCGATAACACCAGCCTTGACATCAGTCACTGTTCCATTTAAACCGCAAATCATAAATTTTATAAATCAATTTTGCAATTGCACCTGATTCCATTGCTGCTGCATAGCGCCCGCAATTCCAATGGCCAGAGCGTCCGCGGTATCATCGGGCCGGATCTCTGTTTGTATGCCTAGAATGCGTCGGACCATCATTTCTACCGATTTTTTATCTGCATTACCCGATCCGGTCAAGGCCAGTTTGATTTGCTTCGGGCCTAGTTCCAGCACCTCCAAACGATGCTTGCCCGCCGCTGCCAGGATCACACCCTGCGCCTGGAACACCCCTGCTGCAGTGCTACGACTTTTGCCAAAGATCAATTTCTCCATTGCTACCAGATCAGGCTCTAATTGGCCAATCATATGCTCCACCTGGTTATAGATTTCCTGCAAGCGCTCCCCATGGGACATCCCGTTGCTGGTTTCTATCAAACCGTAATCCAGCACCGCAAACCGGGTCCCGGAACGCTCCAGGGCACCCCAGCCAGTGCGACCAAAGCCGGGATCAAAACTCAAGATGCGCAAGGCCGGTTACTCCAGATTGGCAAGAATGTCATCCGGAATTGTCATGTTCGTATAGACGGATTGAACATCCTCATGCTCTTCCAGCTTGTCAATCAACGCCAGTATCTTGCGGGCCTGGTCTGCATCGACAACAGTAACGTCCGTGCCCTCCATGGGCATAAAGCGTAATCCGGATTCAATGAATTCAATTTCCCGGTCGCTAAGGGCCTCGCTAACCTGGGCGTAGGTCTCAATCGGCGTGTAGATTTCATACTGCTCGCTGTCTGTGCGCAGATCATCCGCGCCGGCGTCTAAAACGAGTTCCATCAAGTTTTCTTCGTCCAGAGCGCCCTTGTCAATTGCAATGTAACCCTGATAATGAAACAGCCGTTTGACCGCATTGCTTTCGGCAAGCGCTGCATTCGCCTTGTTCAAAATGCTTTTGATCTCGGGCGTAGTACGGGATAATTTGTCAGTCAGACCCTCCACAAGCATTCCGATGCCACCGGCGGCATACACTTCGTACAGGAATTCCTCATAATTTTGGCTGCCCAGCTCGCCGGCCCCTTTCTTGATGGATCTTTCAATGGTATCGCGCGGCATATTTACCGCCCGCGCCTTGGCGATGGCAATCCGTAAACGATTATTAGAAGCCGGGTCCATGCCTCCCAGACGACTGGAGACCATCAGTTCTTTAGCGCATTTGCTGAACATCAGCCCGCGTTTTTTATCAGCACCGGCTTTACGATGTTTAATATTGGCCCATTTGGAATGACCTGCCAT
>JAGRNA010000150.1 GCA_020441005.1 Leptospiraceae bacterium | reverse complement strand
TTCACCTACTACACCGGGTTCAAGGTCAACTCCGGCGAATACAAGGTGATGGGTCTGGCGCCCTATGGCGAACCAAAGTATGTAGAGCGTATATATGATCATATTTTGGACTTGCGTGAAGATGGATCGTATCGTTTAAATATGGCTTATTTTGATTATACTGCCGGCAACCGCATGACAAATCAGAAATTTGCCGACCTATTTGAGGGACCAGCTCGCAAGCCGGAAAGCAAAATCACCCAAAAAGAAATGGATTTGGCCCGCAGTGTTCAGGTCGTAGTGGAAGATGTCATGCTCAGGCAAAGCCGTCACATCCATGCCCAAACGGGCGCCTCGAAACTGTGTCTTTCCGGCGGTGTGGCCCTGAACTGCGTGGCCAATGGACGTATTCATCGCGAAGGGCCCTTTGAAGATATATGGGTGCAACCCGCTGCCGGTGATGCCGGCTCCGCTCTGGGCTGTGCCCTTTTCACCTGGTATCGCTATCTGGACAATCCGCGTGACGCTGACAAAGCGGCTCGTTCACAAAAGGCCTCCTACCTGGGACCGGAATACAGCCCGGCAGAAATCAAAAGTTTTCTGGATGAACGTGGACTCAAATACACAGAATATACCGATGACAAGGTCTGCGCACGGGAGGCCGCAGCTTTACTGGCAAATGAGAATGTAGTTGGTTACTTCAATGGACGCATGGAATTTGGCCCGCGCGCACTCGGAGCGCGAAGCATTCTGGGTGATCCACGCAGCAGTAAAATGCAGTCGGTAATGAATCTTAAAATTAAATTCAGAGAATCCTTCCGGCCCTTTGCTCCCAGCGTTATCAGAGAGGATGTGCACCAATGGTTTGAGCATGACAGCGATTCACATTACATGCTCATTGTGGCCCCGGTTCAGGAAAGTGTTCGCCGCAAGATGACAAACGATGAAGAACAACTGTTCGGCATCGAAAAACTCAATGTAGTCCGATCCCGGTTGCCGGCAATTACCCATGTGGATTATTCGGCTCGTATTCAAACTGTGACTCGCGAAAACAATGCAGCGTACTATGAACTGATCAGTGAATTCAAAAGACTGACTGGTGTCGGGGTAGTGATCAACACTTCTTTCAATGTGCGTGGGGAACCGATTGTGCTGGACCCCGCCCAGGCCTACACTTGTTTCATGCGCACTGGAATGGATTTCCTGGTTTTGGGGAATTTCATTCTGGACAAGAAAGATCAACCGGCCCTGGCAAATGACAGCGATTGGCAGTCTGAATTTGAGCTGGATTAGGCAAGGAATAGAAACGGATGAAAAAAGAACGTACATTCTTTATCAAAATTGCTGTAGCGCTGTTTGTTTACATACTAGCTGCCTCAATCTGGGGTTTTGGTGCCCATTGGAAACTATATGCCTGGATCGGTATTGCGATCTGTCTGCCTTTTATTTTCATCGCTCCTTTAGCCAGGCCGCTATACAGTCTGTGGCAGCTCTATGTTCAGTTTACGAGCGAAGGAATGCGGTTTTTCCAGGGCTTTGGATTTGTACTTTTTACGGTTGGTTATTATTTATTGCGATACATGGTTCTAAACGGAGACGCCGAACAATTTCATCTGCTCCTGACTGAGACGCGGTCTTTAACAGATCTGCAGGCCGCGGCCCCAGGTAACTGGTTGTATTGGTTCGCAGCAGGCCTGGTGTTGTTTATTAGCGGTCTCATACCGCCGGTGGCCAATTTATTATTCAAGCTCTGGATGGGTCTGGCAGGATTATTGCAATCTATTATGTCCAGAGTGATCCTGACTCTGGTATTTCTACTGGCAGTATTACCAATTGGTTTGATCGCCAAAATCACCGGTAAAAAATTTCTGGATAAAAAATGGGAACCGGCCAGTGCCGGATCTCACTGGATTGATCGAGAATATACGTTCAAGAAAGAAAACTACCGCCGTCATTTCTGATCTATTGGCCAGCCCGTCCAGTTTTTGAGGCCGGGTTGTTGCTTCAGGCCCTTTATCCCGATGCTTTTTGAAAAGTAACCAGCCCCCTGGGCGTCTGAAAGAGTGGACAGGCAAGGGCCTTTTTACTATATTGCAGTACAGTATCAACATGAATGTATGTGAGACTTTTACATACAGGATAAAAACCTATGGAACTGCAAACTAAATCTGCTTATAAAACTGTAATCATCGGCAGCGGGCCGGCCGGCCACACAGCTGCAATCTACGCGGCTCGAGCGGAACTACGTCCGTTGATGTTTGAGGGCTTTATGGCTGGTGGAGTTGCTGCCGGCGGCCAACTCACCACTACCACCGAGATTGAGAATTTTCCTGGTTTTCCAGAAGGTCTTGGTGGACCTGAACTGATGGACCGTATGCGGGCGCAATCCTTGCATTTGGGCACAAACATCCAAACAGAAACCATCAGTAAAGTGGATTTGTCTGCCCGGCCTTTCCGATTGTGGCGCGAGGGCCTCGAAAATACAGATCCAGTATTGGCCGAAACAGTTATTATTGCCACCGGGGCAACGGCCAAAAGGCTGCATTTACCCGGCGAAGATGAGTACTGGCAGAAAGGTATATCGGCCTGCGCGGTTTGTGATGGCGCACTGCCAATATACCGCAATGTAGAACTGGCTGTGATCGGCGGCGGAGATTCTGCTTGTGAGGAAGCCAGCTATTTGACAAAATTTGGCTCCAAAGTCTACCTGGTGCACCGCCGCGATGAGTTAAGAGCATCCAAGGCAATGCAAAAAAGGGTACTGAACAATCCAAAAATTGAAATTCTATGGAATTCACTGCCAATGGCCGTTAAAGGTGACGGACAGACACTAAGCCATCTGGTGATCCAGGATACACAGAGCGGCTCCGAGCGTGATCTGCCCATCAAAGGTCTATTCTATGCAATTGGTCACAAACCCAATACGGATATATTTACCGGCCAACTGGATCAGGATGAAACCGGTTATTTAATCACACAACCCGGATCCAGTAAAACGAATGTGGCGGGAGTCTTTGCCGCCGGCGATGTCCAGGACAAGATATACCGCCAGGCGATCAGCGCTGCCGGCAGTGGCTGCATGGCCGCCCTTGACGCGGAACGGTTCCTGGAAGAACAGGCAGACTGAGCCCGGCTGTTATAGCAAAGTCAGACAAGTCATTTTCTGCACCCGGTCTTCCTGTTGGCCGTTATCAGCAGCGAACATGCACACCACGCCGGGCATGGAATGGTTCTTGTCCGGTCTGTCCTGCAGCCTCGTTTCAGGAATTGTCTTTGCCGACGGCCTCTGTCAATAGCTGTTCGAGCTCCAGCTGATGAATTTTGAACAAGCCCGCTGCCGGACTGGGTGATTCCTTGCGGGCAACACAACCCGGCTGCCGGTCGCCGGCCAATAAATCCGTCAGACGATCCTTGACAAAGAACCAGGCTCCCTGATTACGCGGCTCTTCCTGGACCCAGAAAAATTCTGTGGCGGAAGCATGTTCTTCCAGGATGCGGGCTAATTCAGCTGCTGGAAATGGATATAATTGTTCCAAACGGACGATTAACAGGTCCTGGCGACTGATTGCGGATCGTCGCTTGTGCAAGTCATAGTATATTTTCCCTGAACAAAAAAGTATCCGCTTTATTTTGACTTTTGTACCAGACGGCTGGGCTGCGCTTGTATGCAGTCTGTCATATAAGACCTCGCGAAAAATACCTTTACTGATATCTTCGATTTCACTGCCCGCTTCCGTTAAACGCAACAGGCTTTTGGGCGACATGATCACCAGCGGTTTACGCGTTTTACGCAGCATTTGGCGCCGCAACAAATGAAAATACTGGGCCGGTGTACTGCAATTACATACCTGCATATTATCCAGCGCACATAGCTGCAAAAAGCGCTCCAGTCGGGCGCTGGAGTGCTCTGGACCCTGCCCTTCATAACCATGCGGCAAGAGCAACACCAGACCGCTCAGACGACGCCATTTGATTTCCGTACTGCTGATAAACTGGTCAATCATGATTTGGGCGCTATTTGCGAAATCTCCAAACTGAGCCTCCCAGATCACCAGCGTCCGTGGGTCAGCCAGACTATAACCGTACTCAAATCCCAGCACGGAGAATTCGGACAAGGGTGCGTTGATCACCTCAAAATGACCCTGGTTCCCGGAAATACCCTGCAGAGGCACCCAGGCATTGCCGTTCTCTGTATCCGTCATTACAGCATGGCGGTGTGAGAATGTTCCCCTTTCTGAATCCTGGCCCGACAAACGGATATGAAACCCATTCTCCAGGATAGAACCAAAGGCCAGGGCCTCGGCAAAGCCCCAGTCAATCGGCATCTGGCCCGCAAACATTTTGGTGCGATTGTCAATTAAACGCTTCAACTTGGGATTCAGATGAAACCCCGGCGGAACGTTTACCTGCGCTTCAAACACTCGCTGCAACTGTCCTTGCAACAAACGGGTCTGCGGCTCTGAGTCCAGCTGATCATCACCGAACTCGGACCAATAGCCATTCAGGGTCTGGACCTTCATATGCGTATTCTCGGATCGCGCCCGCTTGAACGACTCTTCCAGGCCGGTCTGGATCCCCTGCTCGATAAAATCAAGGTCAGCGGCTTCGATTTGCCATTGATCGATTAACTGCCGCCGATAGATTTTAACCGTGGTCGGATGCTTTTTAATCACATTGTACATTTGCGGCTGAGTGAAGGCCGGCTCATCTGTTTCATTGTGACCCAGACGGCGGTAGCAAATCAAATCAATAATAATATCCCGACCAAATAGCTGCCGGTATTCCATGGCAATCTGGGTGGCATTGAAAACGGCCGGCAAATCATCTCCATTCACGTGCAAGACCGGAATTTGAAAACCGCGGGCCAAATCGGTGGCATAGCGGGTCGATCTGGAATCGTGCGGCAGGGTGGTAAAACCAATCTGATTGTTCACCACGATATGCAGACTGCCGCCGACCTGATAACCACGCAGGCGGTTTAAATTCAGAGTTTCAGCGACCACTCCCTGGCCCATAAATGCGGCGTCTCCATGGATCTGGACAGCCAGATAATGACTGCGATTGGAATCTCCAATCCGATCCTGACGGGCTCGAACGGAGCCCATTACAACCGGATCTACCGCTTCCAAATGGCTGGGATTAAACGCGAGCGACAAATGGACATCTTTTTGCGAACGGGTAGTCCGGTCGCTGGAATAGCCAAGATGGTATTTTACATCCGCGTAATCCAGGGTTTCGGGATCAAAGTTTTCATCGAACTCCGAGAAAATCAATCCGGCCGGCTTTTCCAGAATATTGACCAGCACATTCAAACGTCCCCGGTGCGCCATACCGATCACGACTCCCTCCACACCGGCAGTCCCGGCGTATTCAATTGCCAGATCCAGCAGGGGGATCAGGGCTTCACCGCCTTCTAGCGAAAAACGCTTCTTGCCCACATATTTCTGTGCCAGGAATTTTTCAAAGCGTTCTGCCTGGTACAATTTCTCATACATACAGCGCAAGGCCCATGGCGGGATCGGGTCTTTACCACCATGCTCTTCCAGGCGCTTTTGAAACCAGTCGCGTTCCCGGGTGTTACGCAAAAAGGCGTACTCAACTCCCAGACCATCTGCATATGTTGATTCTAACCAGTTGATAATCTCGACTAGCCGAGCGCGGCCCAGACCATGCACATGAGACTCAAAAACTGTATCCAGATCCTGCTCTGCCAATCCATACAGTTCCTTGCGTAAAAGGCTGCGGTCGGGGGCCTGCAAACCCAGCGGGTCCAGATTCGCTCCCAGATGACCAAAACGACGGTAGGCTTCGACTAAATACTGGACCGCAATCTGTTTATGCACATATTCATCAGAATTGTTTTGATATACAGTCTGCGCCGAAACCGCCGCTGCACTGTGCCGGACAGGATTCAAGCCCGGTTCATTTGTATCCGGGTTTTGATCCAGCTGCTGAAAAAATGAACGCCAGTCCTGACTGACAGATTCAGGATCCCGGGTCCATTGCTCGTAGAGCTCGTCCACCAATTTGACATTTTCACCTGTTAAAATCATTTGTACTTCCTGGATAAAAAATCAGTCCTGCATAGCTCAAGAAAGGCGTAAAACCCGGTCGCTCCACTACTTCAGTTGCAATTTTGCCCGATGGCCTGCAAATCCGATATGCTGCGCAAGCGCTTAAAATCATAGCTTTGGTCCGGACTGATCCTCTGTTCTAGCATTGGCGGACCTGCGGCCTGAATAGAACGAAACAATTGCAGTTGTTCGTAGCTTTGTTCACCAGCAAAATCGGTTGGAATAAAACACGCGGGAAACCGCTCCGCTGCCTTGATCCCGTCAAAGTCAATCTGCAATACATCCTGTTCGCGTTTCAAGAACACGCTTTTGGCATCTGGTCCCCAGGAAATCTCGGGCAACCCGGGCACACCCTGCCAGGTGGTTTGCTGCTCCACCAGTAATCTGCCTTGAAAGGAGCCGGATATTTGATAAAATCGAATGATCAGGCTGCGATCTGTGTTTTCCATAGTGCCATTGGTCGACAGGACAACGATCTGCCGGCCGGCCGGATCAGGCACAGCAGTCAAAATCGCTTCGGCTGTCTCAATGATTCCAATATTTTTTTCATTAATACTATCCGGATTCATGATGACAACCTAACGCCCTTTTAGCACTCCAA
>JAGRNA010000016.1 GCA_020441005.1 Leptospiraceae bacterium | reverse complement strand
GTCAACCAGCGATTAGGTCGGTCGAAGTGATAGTACTGCGCGGCCCACATTTGGTGCTGCCCGACATCCGTTGCCACAATGGATTGGCCACCGGTCTTGTGATAGAGTCGTTTCAGAACACCCTGGGGCTTGATGACTTCCTCACTCTCGGCGTACTCCAGCGGCGATTCACGCTTGCCCTGCTCGATCATTGCGGCCCAATCCGGCAGTTCTTTGTGATCCAGCCAGGGAATCAGTTCCTGCAAGACTTCTTTCAGATCGCCCTGGATATAATGATCCACTATCACCCGCTTGTTAAACTCCGAGGAATCAATATCGACATGGGCTCGTACCGCCTGTGGGGCAAAGTTCCGGGCCTGCCCGGCGATGCGGTCATCAAAACGCATCCCCAGCGAAAGCAGGAAATCACATTCCATAATGGCCTTGTTCGCGCAAGCCGTGCCATGCATGCCCGGCATTCCCAGATACAAGGGATGATTGGCCGGGAAGGTTCCTAAACCCATCAAGGTAGTGCTGACTGCGCTGCCAGTTTTCAAGGCCACCGCCTGGACCTCGCTGGAAGCCTGGCTGTTAATCGCCCCGCCACCAACCAGGAGCAATGGTCGCTGGGCCCGATTAAAAGCGATTGCCAGGGCCTGCACATCACCCGCAATCCCCTGCTTGCGCATAAAACGCTCGGGCAGATCCGGCTCAGCGTGCACAATCGCGGTCATTTCATTTTGCACATCCTTGGGGAAATCCAGTACGACCGGTCCGGGCCGACCGGAGATGCACAAATGCCAGGCCTCCGCAAAACGAATGGCGACTTCATCGGCGCTGCGCAGCAGGGCCGCGTACTTGGTAACCGGATGGGAGATACCGGTCATGTCGGCTTCCTGAAAGGCATCCGAACCGATTGATGACAGGGCGACCTGCCCGCAAATCGCGAATACCGGAATGGAATCCATCTTGGCATCCGCCAGGCCGGTTACAATATTGGTGGCCCCGGGGCCGCTGGTGACAACGACCACTCCTGGTCGGCCGGTAACGCGCGCGTAGGCTTCGGCCATGTGAATCGCGCCTTGTTCGTGTCGCACAAGGATATGGCGCACTCCGGATTGATGCAATGCATCGTAAAAAGGCAAAATGGCCCCACCGGGATAGCCAAAGACGAGATCCACCCCATGGGATTGTAATAAGTCGACAAGTAACTGGGCGGCTGTCTTTTTCATAATCGTCTAGTAAAATACTCCCAAAAGTCCAACATTCAGCAAAGCAGGTCTGAGCCAACCAAAAATGCGCATTCTCTTTGTCAAATGGGGGCCGGCCGGTAATCTGGCCAGATCATGCCGGACAAGCCAAGTCGCGAGTTTTTCAAGCAGCTGCGCGAGCTGGAATTCAATCAAGCGCCAGTCATCGTGATCTCCGGCACGGATACCGGCATCATCAACAAAGCCCAGGAGCTGATCAAGAAGCGGTTGTTCAGCACAATCGGCAGTTTTGAGACCATCCTGTTTACGGGTGAAGTCGGCGAGGATCAGCGGGCCTTGACCGAGCTGCAAAACAGCTCCCTGTTTATTCCCTGGCGCTTTTTGATCCTCAAACAGGCGGAGATTATCTTCAAGGCCTACTCCGCGTCGGCCGAGAAACTGCGCAATCTGCGTTTTCAGTTCGCCCATAGGAGCGATCAGCAGCTGATTTTAATCGAATACCAGGGCACCATCAGCAAGAAGCTGCTGGAAGCGTTTGATCCGCACTGCCTGCATTTGGCTACCAGGGATTTATACCCGGAAAAGGTGGAGGCCTGGATACAGGAATGCAGTCATAAACTGGGACTGCAATTCAATTCCGCGGCCCTGCATTTCTTTGTCGAGCATAGCCCGCCGCGGGCGGCTTATATTGAGCAAAAACTGCAAAGCATCAAAGAGCTGACCGATCCGGCCACCCACCGGGAATTGGGTCTGGACCAGGTACGCGAAGTCCTCTTTCCCGGACTGGGCTGGAATGCCTTTGCTCTGGTGGATGCCCTGTTTGATCGCAATTGGCCCTTGATCAAAGGGGAGCTGGAGCGCTTTAATCCACTCAGTGACAGCTATTTGCTTTTGTTAAAGCTGATCCTGAATCGTTGCAACAGCTTACGCAAACTCATGATTGCGCGCGAGTGCAGTATGCCGACCGCTGATCTGGTCCAATTGATGGGCTGGCAGAAGCGGCACGAGTTCTTGCGTAAGAAACTGCTGACCCAATTTGAGCGCGAACTACGCTGGTTTCACCGCCAGCGATTGCAGAGCCTGTACGATGCCCTGTTAGAACTGGAAATCGCATTCAAGGGCAGCCTGCATCCGCAGCAGCATGCGTTAGCCTTTGAACAGATCCTTTTACCGCTGTTACTCAAGACCGCCGAAGCAAATGTGCCTGGTGGTGATCCAAACAGCACCGCAATTGCCAAAGGTCTGTAAGCGGCGGGCCCCGGATACAGCCTGTCTGACCCGGGCAGAAGGCACGGCCTGGCCAGGCACGCATTTGCAAGGCCTGCCTGACGAGGCCGGGACCGCAGCCGGCCGCTTCAGTAATTCAGAGCGGCTTTCAGGCGGCGAGCCTGGTTATTCTGCGGGTCATAACGCAAGGCCTCATTCAAAATCTTGCGCGAGCGCCTGGTCTGACCCATGTGATGATAAATATCCGCCAGGTTCACCAGGTTGTCGGCATGCTCCGGTTGACGCAGCCGCAACCGTTCGCCATAATCGGCGGCGTCATCCAGCTGGCGCAGGCGCTTGTAGAGCAAGGAACAAAGATAAATCATACCGGTATCTGCCGAGATATGACCCAGATACTCAAGCGTCAAGGTCAGAGCATCCTCATAGCGCTTCAATTTGAATAAAATACCGGCCCGTTCCTTGATAAAATGAGGATGATTGCGATCCGCTGCATTCTCGATTTGATCCAGCTTCTCCAGCGCGGCATCCCATTCGCGACCCTGAGCCAGCTCTCGCGCCTGGCGCAGGGCGGAGTAGCTGGCCTTGCTGATTGTAGCGGGCACCTGGACTAGCGGTTCGATAAACTCAATGCGCAACAGGGACAAATCATCCGTCAATTCACCCATATCCAGCAGCCGTTTTTCAATTTCTACCAGATGGCCGTCCGACTTTTCAACATGCGCCAGAAACAACTCTTCATCTTCGTTAATGATCCGATCACCAGCCTCGGTGTGCCCAATCAGGATATCATCCCGGCCGTCCGAACCGGCGATGAAGACCTCACCGGGACGCAGCTGGTGCGTCAAGACATGGATGCCGCGTCCCAAACCGATGGTACCTAGTTTACGAAACAGGATATCGGTATCCAGGAAAGAAGCTGTTCCCTTATAATAGGAAACGCTATAGGGATGTTCCGCATTGATGTAATACAGAAAGCCGGTGTCTTCTTCCAAAAGTCCGAAAACCACCGAGATCAGCATACTACCATCGAAGGCCTCAAAGACCTTGTGCAGCTCCACGAAAGCATTCTTGAGCCAGCGCTCCGGATAGTAGTTGCTGGCCCGCTCGGACAACATGGTCCGCATGATCATGCTTTCAAAAACAGACCCCAGCACCAAAACGCCGCCGGCTCCCTGGATTGATTTGCCCATCGCATCCGCGTTCATAAATACCAGATAATCGCGTCCTTTCAGCTTTACCCGATGAGCGCTGCACATATCGCCGCCCAGTTCATCCTGACGATTGCGAAACTCGAATTTCTTTTTTTGTGATATTAAAAAATCTACATTAATAGTTTCACCCTGGTAGTAATTGGCGTTCAGCGGCTTGGTCAAAAGGGAAGTCAGGAAATAATCGCCGTCCTGCTGGGTCTTCAAGGCCTGCACATGCTCGAGACTGTTTTTCAATTCTTCCGTACGCAGCCGCACCTTGTCTTCCAGGTTTTCGGCGTAGTCCTTGAGCTTGATCTGCGCTTCGCGAATCGAGCTAACCATGCCGTTAAAGGAACGCGCCAGAAAGCCGATTTCGTCCTGCACCTGGATAGGCACGTGCACATCCAGATCGCCGGCATTCACCTGGCGCACGCCATCCAAAAGCGACTCGAGGGGCCGCAAGAGGGCGCCGCTGAAAAATACCCGATAGCCCAATATCACAACCAGGCTGACAGCTAGTATGATCCATAGTAGTTTGATTGCCAGGACATGAATGAAGGCCCGGTAGCGCAAATACGAAAAACCCACCTCATCGACGCGATTCTGCTTGAGATCCACATGCATAAACCCGACGAATCCGTCCTGTTCGGGTTGCGTGGAATAACGATAGTGGCGCTCGCCGGGGCTGCGCATTGGCACCAGGCAATCCAGCACGGACTGTTTGAGGTCAGCCGGGGCCGCTGTTGGCGATGTACCCGCCTCGGCGCTCTTTTGGGTCAAAATTTGCAAACCGGCTTGCGCCATGGGCCAGGTAATGTCTGCTTCTTTTACGCCGGCCAAAAGCGATTCAGCTTTTTCTGCAAATTCATCTTCGCCAAGCTCGGCAGTTTTGTTGTAGAGAGTCAACATGCGTCGATAGCGCGCATCAATTACCTCCAGGATGGCGCTGGGTCGGTCCTGGCCGGGTTGTATTTCCAGGTCCTTATTAATATGCAGGATCAAATCGCGGTAGCTGACAGCGTAGGGAAAATCAAGGCGCGCCCCGGCCTCGTTCATACGCTCCGCCAGAGCGGCTGCGGTTTGCATGGTTTGATCCTGACGCAGGGATTGTACCAGAGCGTAATACCAGGTGGCCACAAATTCGGGTTGTATGTGATCAAGCCTGGGTCGTAAATCGCCGCTATTGCGCCTGAATTGCAGGTCCTTTGTTTGTAGATCAAAACTGGTCCAGTAGCGAAAATCGGGATGAATTTTATCACCCTCGATGATCGCGTAGGCCTCATGCTGAAAAATACGGTCGTACGAGTCCTCTTTGTCTTCAATCCCGATCCAGGCGATCGGCGCCATCATCAACATAAATGTCGCAAAGCTGATGCCAATGATTTTGGCCATAAAGGTGGTGCGGTCCCGGGTTGTATTGATGAATACCATCGTCAGCGTAAAAAAACCGACAATCACCGCCGCGCTGATAACCGTTTGGTGCAGCTCGCGGCTGACCGTCCCGGAACGGCTCAGCACATTCGTAAAACCAGGTACAAACGTGGCCAGAATATAAGAAAAAATCACACCCAGCATAACCCAGCGGATTTTCTTAATCACAATGGCTTTCCATATGCCAAAGATACCGGCCAACAGGATGTTCAGCAATATGACCAAACCGGTCATGCGACTCAGTTTTTCGAGATCGAAGTCCCAATAATGACCGCTGAACTTGAACACGGTTGGCGCTCCATAGGATGCGTACAGAAAATAGATGATCACCGGCACATTTACCAGATACTGACCGACCATCAGGCCATAGGTCATGCGCGGATGGGTCATATGCGGGAAGCGCATGATGAAGTGGGCAATGGCAATGGCAGCGATCAAGACCCCGGCCACGGTCAACCAGCGATGATAGGCAAAGACGGGGTCGTAAAAAGCGCCGGTAATGTAGGGCGCGTAAAAAACGACCATCAGATTAAAGAAGATCATCAGCCATTTGGTGGGTTCGCTCTTTTGCGCAACCTGGATATAAAAGATGGCCAAAAATGCCATGAAGATGACAACAATGATGGAAGAGAGCGAAATATAGCTCAGATAGAAATGACTGAATGCAGACATTTCCAGGTTATAGGAGATGTCATTTGCGTGTCAAGCGGCTGTATTCGCAAAAAGGAAAAAGTTCGGCAAGCCTGGACAACAACCCGCCTGTTTTACACGGCGCACTATAACCAAAGCCCGTCCCGCACCCTGAATCGCCTAAATTGTTGCATTTAATCACGCGACCAGAATAACTCGCCCGTACCCGAATGAACCAGCCAGCTGGCCGAGTAGCCATCCGGATGGCCGAGAAGCAAGGTTCTGACAAATACAATCCGGTGGGCCAGCCGGCCCTTAATTGCTTTCGACGGCAAAATAGACAAAGGTTTCTTCGCCGCTATGGCTGCGCGAATCGGTGTCCTCGACATAGGCATCAAATGTTGTATGACCGGCATTGGCTCCATCGCTGAGTGTGATGCCATGCGCGCGGGCGTAAGCCGTATTGCCGCCGGTATTGGTGTTCATATTCAAAAACAGAAGCGGACTGGTGTAGGTGTGCTGCATCTGGATGGATTTTGTGTTGCCGGCCTCGTTCCAGGCATTGAAGCCCGAAGTCATACCGATCCGGCCGATTTGAATGCGCTGATTATTAAAGACCGAGCTGGCATACTGATGGTCGGCTGCCCCGCCGCTTTGATCGATCAGCTCAATGGCCACGTAACTGAACTGTTCCGCCTGTAAGTGATAGGCCGGGGCGCCGGCGTCCGCCTGGAAGGCCACGTTAAAACCATTCACATCCACGCTGGAGATTTTCGTGATGACAAAGGCCGGATCGTTGTCACTGGTTTGTTGCAAAAAAACCAGCGGCGGGGTGCCAAATGATTTGCGAAAATTAACGCGCTGGTAGGTAGAGCCCGGACAAATCACACAATTGGATGGATCCAGAGTGAAGTGGTCCGCCTCCAGCTCGCCGCCGTCCGGCAGGGTATAGTGCTGATTGACGGCGGTATTGGCTTCGACAATAAAGTACCAAACATCCTCGGTCACCATGCGCGCGCAATTCACACCGCTGTTGTGCACCCGCACCTTGAAGCGGCTATTGGCCGTGTCTTTGGTAATCACAGCGCTGGCACTGGCCAGATCCTCCTCTTTATTATCAACCCCGGCATCCACGAAACGGCCATTGTTTACATCAGCACCCGAGTTGGCGATGACACAGGGTGCGCCGAAGCTGACCACTCCGCCATCTCCGGCTGCTCCCGGCTTAATCGCGGCGATGATCACCGGGTCGCTAAAATTCGTGTAGTTCACCCAGGCGCCATAGCTTTCATCCGCCGGCAGGCCCGTCAGGGTGTTACCAAAGCTGAGTTTCTGCTGCGCTGTCACCAGCACAGTATTGGAATACATCTGGTTGCCGGGTGTATCGGTCATGCGGGCGCGCACGCTAATGGGCGTATTCCAGGGCAAGGCGCTCGCTGCGTACGACCAGGTGCTCCAGGTGCCGGAATCGTTGTTCGCCGTGTAGGTAAAGGTCTGATTGTTGTAAGTCACAAGCACCTCGACCAGGCTGATCCCGTCGGCATCCGTAGCGGTACCGCCAAACTGGATCGAATTACTGACAAATACATCCCCATCCAGCGGATTGGTCAGGGTGATCTGACTGGTGGCATCCACAGTAAAGCTGACAAGCAGTGTGGCGCTATGGCCGAGAGTATCACTGGCGCTCAGGCGGACCTGGTAGCCCTGGGTACCGCTGATGGCCAGCGGACTGACTGTCTTCCACTGTTGCGAATTCTGAAAGCTGACTGCCGCGCTGGTCCAGACTGCGCTGACAGCTGTCTTCCACTCCAGTACAACGCTGCTACTATCCAGATTGGGATCCTGAATGCTGCCAATCAGATTCAGATTCAGGTTCGGACTGCTGCTGGCCGGCGGCACCAGGATCTGGCCTTCCTGCACAGAATCAATCAACAATACCGGCGGACTGGTATCCGTATCGCCACCGGTGGTACTTGGGGGTGGCGTCGTGGAGCCTGTCAGCAACAAATAACCCAGCGCCCCGGGATCGGCAGTGTACTGGGCACAGGTCCCGCTTGTCAGGGCAGCAAGCAGGATGCCCACCAAGGCCCCCCGCCAGCGCTTGCGCCGCATCGATCGCCCCACCCTGCCGGTTGGCTGGCCGTGCCCTGTAACCCCTGATTTCAACTCACCCTCTGATCTCTTTGGTTGCAGACTCCCTCTCTATCCAGTATCGACGATCAGATACACACGTCTGAGGAGTACAACACCACTGCCGTTTTAATTGGACGATTTTTCAGTCCTGACCCTAACCCACACCTGCCAAAATACCCGCAAGGGCGGCCTTCTTGAGAAGTCGTCCTGAAATCGGGGTCGGCTGTACGGTCAGGACAGGAGAATGGCCTCATTTTGACGGTTGGGCCTGGAGCGACCTTGAGGCCGGGATGCTGCCTGGCCGGGTTAGGACTGCTCTTCTTTGACCGGCAGCATGGCAAAGCGCATCCGCTTGATCTCACGCACCACGCGCGTGTAATAATCCCGCGACCAGAGCTGCTCTTCAAGCTCCGGCTTGATCACCGAGATCATCTCCGCCGGGGTCCAGTTCACCGGGGAACCGGAGTGATCGACAATCCGGCCGTCGCTAAATGCTCTGGATATCTGGCGGGCACCGTATTGACGCAAATCGCGGATAATCGCCCGCAAAAAGGCCTCTCGATGGGGATCATAGTGAAAAAACTGGCGATGAAAAAGCATCGCATCATGGAAGTACTCCGGAATATTGAAAGCGCCGTCCGCTCCGACTCCCAGGGCCAAATTGGTGATGAAATCCGATATTTGAGTGAAAATTCCCAGACCAGGCAATTCCTGGCCTGGAAAAAGCCGCTCCTCCCGCACCCTGGCGGAACGCGGATGCTGCGTCAGCAGCCAGTCGATATACAGCAGACGACAGCGCGGATTGCCGGGATGCAGCCGTAAGCCGAAATCCGAGAGTTTCAGGCGGATATGAATCAATACCACTCCGGCGGCTCGAATGTAAATGCGCTGGTCCATCTCGGACAGGTATTCCAGATCCAGCTCATAATCGGTGTAGCCCTTGGCCTCAATGGCGCTAAAGATCCCGCTCCAGGCCATCAGTTCGCGGATTTTGTCTGTGCTGAATTTATTGAAAATCAGGGGTGGACCGGAGGTGTCCCCCGTCGACAAAGAACCGCTGCCGCGTAAACCCTCACTGGCAACTCCCGGCTCGAAGGACGGCAATTCGATCGCCGGCACGAGCACCTTGTCGCTCGCTTTCTCGCCGGATGCAGAGTCACGGCGGCTACGTTTATCAGAATCTGAAAAAAAACCCATGAAAGGTATTCGATTCAGGCCGATGGGCCTGTTTCAAACTCGCCTGTTTTAAACAATTCTTGAAGCAAAAAGCATGCCACCCCGAACAGTAGATCAAAGCAAATCCGCCATGGCTTCGCAGGTTTGCAGGTGTAGATCGACCGTATCCATATCATTCACCGCGTATCCCCCGGCCAAAACCGTGACTAACGGCACCTCCGGCATAAAACGGGCCACCATTTTATCGCGCTGGGCAATGCCCTCGCGGGACAAAGAGAGTCCCCCCAGGCGATCCAGTCGATACACATCCACGCCTGCCAGATAGAAAATCAGGTCCGGTTCGTAGCTTTGGGCAATTTTTTCCAGGGATTGCTCCAGTAAACGCAGGTATTCCTCATCGGTGATGGCCGTGGGCAGCGGCACATCCAGATTGCTGCGCTCTTTTTTCTGGGGATAGTTGTTTTCTTCGTGCATCGAGAAGGTGTAACAGCGCCGATCAAAACGGAAGATCCGGGCGGTGCCGTTGCCCTGATGTACATCCAGATCGATAATCAAGGCCCGGGCAATGCGGTCCTCCCTGATCAGGGTCCGAATCGCGACCGCCACATCATTCAGGTAACAAAATCCCTCGGCCTGGTTGCGAAAGGCATGATGAAAGCCACCCCCCAGATTCATGGCCCGACCGACTCGCAAGGCTTCCCGGGCAGCCAGCAAGGTTCCGCCACAGGCCCAAAAAAAGGCTTCGACGATCTCGCTGGTTAAGGGCAATTCGCTGCGCAATAAACGCGAACTGTGCTTTAACTCCAGTAAATCGCTGACATAATCGCTGCTATGCACATTTTCCACTTCTGAGCGGGTGGCCTTGACCGGTTCCACGAAATCATGTTTGCGAAAACGCCGGTCGGAACGCAGGCGTTCATGCAGCACGCCGAATTTGATCGCCGGAAAAACATGCGGACCCATATCCAGATTGTAGTTTTCGGAATACACAAAAACCGGTAAAAGTTGCTTTTTCATACTATAAAAGGGCGTGACAGGTGAAGTTGCAATCCATAAGATGCCAACATTTCGTCTCCTTAGCCTGCTAATGGAGTAGAATCATAAGCAGCTACGTAAGCACAAGCAAAAAGAGCCCCTGGGTAACGTCCAATAACATGTCTGAAGAAAAAGCGAGCATCACCGGTATCTATGCACCCAGTGACAAGCGGCGCATTGCGCTTTTAAGCGGTGCGGTTGGCCAGGCCGATCGCATCACCATCAAGGGTCAGGTTGTCGATGTGCCCGTTTCCGAAGATCAAAAGGAAGAAGAGTGGGATCATTTTCTGGGCCTGCCCCTCTCGCTGATTAACGAAATTCATCCCCTGCAAGACTTCGCCATGTCGCTTGTACGGCGCCCCCGGCTGCGGCTGGAGGTGCTCAATACCACACCGCAAAACTTTAATCCGGAGCGCCTGGACGAATCGGCCATATTATATCAGTCCGAGGAATTTACCGCCGGCGATGATTCCTTTTTCAGTCATTCCATCGCGCCCACCCTGGCGCCCGGGGACTACGTTGTCCGGGTCATATTGAAGGGCATTGATTCGCTGCGCCAAAGCGTCTCCGACTTGTCCTATGTGCGCCACGAGCACAGCGCGATCTTGAAAACCAATGTGCCCATCGGTTATGGCAAGCTGCGAGTGCTGGATCCGGAGTACAGCGGCTTTATTATTACCAGCGACATTGATCAAACCTTTCTGGATACGCCCATGCATTCCCGGCGCGGCCTTTTAGAGGTCCTGTTCCAAAAACCGGAATCACGGCGCCACATTCCGGGCATGCCGGCTTTTTATCGCCAGCTGCAAAATTCGACCCTGCCTGGCGCCCGCGATCGCCACATTGTGCCCACCCTGTTTATCTCGGCCTCGCCGCATTTCTTTCGCCGCTCCCTGTCCGTGGTTTTTGAACAACATGACATCGAAATCAACGCCCTGCATTTAAAGTACCTCGTCAGCACCTTTGACAACATGCTGAACAAAATTCGCAACTCCGCCCTGAATTTAAACGAACTCCTGCAGGGTGGCATGCAAGAGGCCCTCGATCGCAGTCTCAAGTTTGTCGGCTCCAGCCTGGCCAGCCTGTTTGACCAAATTGCCTACAAGCTGATCACCCTGCTGGAAAACCGGTTGATGCAACCTTCCCAGGCTCGCGAAATACTGATGGGCGACAACACCGAGGGGGACTACTTCATCTTTGTACTCTACCAATATCTGCTTATGAACCGTCTCGGCGGCAAGGAACTGGAAAACTATCTCTACAATCTCAACTTTCAGGATCGCGAAGTGCTCACGCGCGACTCAGCCAAAGAAATGGTCCGTTTGGCGCAGGAAAACCAAAAACGGCACGGGGCCTCTAACCCGGTCGCCGCCGTCTGGATCAATCGCTCGCATGAAAGCCCGGCTACCGCCCAGATGTGTCAAATCATCAAGGAAAGCCTGCCAGAATCCCTGCAGGACGGTTTTTTAGACGACGCGGCGATCCAAAAACCGATCGCCTGCTATACCGGCGTCGGCTTCGCCCTGGCTGCCCTGGACGCCTCCCTCATGACCGAGACCGGCGTGCGGGAAGTGATCGACCGGGCCATTGGTCGCGAATACCTTGGCACCCAAATTGACCAGGCAATCATTAAAACTACCATTCAGGAGTTTGAATTCAGGCAGGCCCACCCTGAAATCAAGGATACTCTTTATCATTAGGCAGGTGCGATTCCTTGATCCAGCGACAGCATAGACTTCAAATCCTGCACGCCCTGATTGGTAAACTGGTCGCGATCCGTGTCCAGGGTCAGTCCAATATTCCGGTTTCCGGCGGAGCGATTCTGATCTGTAATCACACCGATTATATCGACGCCGTTATCCAGGGTCTCTATTCGGTGCGGGAATTAACCTACTTGGCCAAGGCGGAACTGCTGGACGAAGACTGGCTGACCCGCTTGCAGCTCTACCGCTCGGAAATCGAAAGCGCCGGCCTCCCGCCCGAAATCCTGGAAATCCTGGACGAAAGCTTCAATCTGGCCAGCCAAATGCTGGATGATCTCAATATTTTGCCAATTATTCGCAACTACCGATCCGGCAATGCCACTCAGAACCAGGCCTACTACGAAACTGTTCTGCGCGCAGCCGAGGAAATCCTGAATGAAGGCCAAATACTGGTCATCTACCCGGAGGGGCAACGTTCGTCGGACGGGCGCATCCAGGAATTCAAGGGCTTCGCGGCCCGACTGGCTATTCAATGCCGGGTGCCGGTCATCCCGAGCGCCATTATCGGGGCGCATGGCTTTAGCGATCCTGTCAACTGGGTGAATGGCGAGAACCTGCATCGGACCATCCATTACCGCGTTGGCACCGTAATCCCGGCTGCATCCCTGCCCAAAAAGGATACCAAGAAAAATATCAAGAGTTTGACCGCCAAAATGCATACCGCGGTCTGTGACCTCCAGGAGTAATAGACCATGCCCAACCCTTCGTCTCTATCCTTACGTATTGGCTGCGTTGGCCTGATCGCGCTTTGGGCCAGCCTTTCTGCTTGCCACTCTGCAGAGAATTCCAATGCGACTAAAGCGATCCAGGTGCATACGATCAGTGAGTTGCACGCCGGCCAGAAACTCTGGCAAGCCCAGGATCAGGCGCGCCGGGAGACCTATTTTTATCAGGCCATGTACATCAAAAGCACGGGGGAATATGAGGTGACCGGCGTGCAGGTCGTCCAAAACCGGATTCATAGTCGGATGTATAAAAACTTTTTTCGTGATCCGGCGAGCGATCATGTGCGTTTTTTTCGCACCTGGCACGAAGAAAGCGTCAACACGGGGCGCAATCAACTCGGCGCCCGGCCTTACAAAATGGAAGAATTATACGCCGAATGCGAGCATGACATCTTTGGCGGCAAAAAGGCCGCCGATGAATTGCGCATCAGTTATCGACCGGACGGCTCCCTGATTTTTTGCCAAAGACAGGCAGCCGCGTGTCGAGACGATTGTAGTATCGGCTTTTACATTGACCACATCGCCTACCGTCGCCTGGATTCCAAAGAGCAAAGCCGCTTTTTGGACGAAGCGTTTTTTAAACCCTGAATCCGCGCGGCCCTGTTTGCGGGTCGCCTGTAGAGCCGCCGGGGAATTTCAGTGCTTGAGACCTGAAAATTACTTGCCCTCGTTCGGCAAGCTGCCAGCATTTGCTTCTCGGTAGCGGCGTTCCCTTGCCCTGGCAAAGGACAGCGCAGCCGCTATACCGCGCAGAGCAGGCTGTCAGGTGCTGACGAATACGGAGAGCGTTATATGAATACCAGATCCAAACAAGATCCCGCACACAAGGACCCGCGAGGACCTTGCCCCGGGAACCCGCACCAGTCTACCTGGGCTGACCTGGGCCGGCGGGGACTGCTGGCATTTTTGGTCGCTACCGTGCTATTCGCCAGTGCTTGCCAAAAGAAAGAAGATAACGGTCTGGCGGATCTGTTGCTGCAGTATTTGCTTTTACAAACGATTACCAATCAGGGTTGCACGCTGAAAGCGGCAGCTGACTCCATGGTCGCGGCCGATGATGACGGCCTGGCACGCAATTTTCCAATCGCCAGTCCAGAGATGAAATCGGCCCGATTCTATACTCCGGCCGGCATCCAGACTCTTTCCTACCAGGATTTCCATGGTCAGTATCTGGTCGGCGATATGGTTTACACGGAAGCGCAAATGGTGGCCGCGGTTGCGGACGATTCCTCTTTTGAACGCGTAGTGGCGCCCAAGGCAAGCACATATCGCTGGCCAAACAAGCAGGTAAACTTCAGTATTGCCGAGGCGAATCGGACCATGGTATTAAAAGCGATCGCGCACTGGGAGGCCAACACGGCCTTCCGTTTTACGGAGAGCGCCAGCGGCAACTATATCAATTTTCGGACCGGACAAAGCGGCGGCGGTTGCTGGTCTTACGTAGGTAAAATCGGTGGAGCCCAAACCGTCAATGTGGACAATGATTGCGGTGTGGGATCCACTGTGCATGAAATCGGACATGCCCTGGGCCTGGAACACGAGCACACACGCATTGATCGCGACGACTATATCGTCTACTACGCGGATCGGACCTCATCACCCTCAAACTATGCCAAAAACTCGAGCTCCACTCATGTGGATATCGGACCCTATGATTTCACGTCCATCATGCACTACGGCTCCACCTATTTTGCAACCGGCAGCGATCCAGTGATCACCAAAAAAGACGGCAGCCTGATCACTCCCAATCGATCGGCCTTGACGAGCTGCGATATTGACGGCATCAATTCCCTGTATACCAACTATGCGGAATAGCGTATGGCAATGAAGCTAAATAAACTCAAACACCCCGTCACCTACATACTCATCGGGCTGGGCGTCATGCTCCTGATCATTCTTTTGTATATGGGCGTCTTTCAGAGTATAGAGATTAAAACCGAGAAGCAGCCAGCCATGCTGCTGGTTTGCCAGCCGCATACGGGGCCCTATTCCGAAACCATGCGCTCCTTTGACCAACTGAGCGCTGCAATCGCAAACACTGCGCTTAACGACGCCAATCGAGCCGGCATCTATTATGATAACCCGGACAAGGTGCCTGCAATTCGTCTGCGCAGTGCGGCTTGCGTGATTGCCGCGTCCGCGGAACAGAGGGCTGCCATGGATCAGCTTGTGACGGCCAAAAGCAGTCCGCTGGCCCTGGAACGGCTTGAGCTGCCGGGTCAAAAATATTACACCACCAGCTTTCCCTTGCGTAATGATTTTTCCATCCTGCTCGGCGTCTTGCGCGTCTATCCGGCCTTCCAGGAATTTATGCGCTCTCACAATCATCCCGAATACACCTATCGGGAACGGGATTTTCAAAACACCTTTGTAATGGAAATCTATCAGGCTGGCGTGATTCGTTACCTGATGACCATCCCGGCTGAAGAGGCCGTTGAAATCGAAAGCAACGCAGCTGATGGCGACATCGATCCCACTCGCGACCAACCGGAAACCACGGAGGGTACAGACTAGATCCGGAACCGGACCGGCGCCAAACTCCGTCGGTGTTGCCGCAGGCTCCCGCTCTACGTCATCCGCGCAAGTCAAGCTCGATCAACAGGGGCCGTTCAACGCGATCGGGCCGTCCGGCCGCGTAATCCAGCGCACTGCGCAAGTGCTGCCCACTACCGACAAGGCGGCTTTCCAGGCCATTGATGCGCGCCAGGCTGGCCACGGAACGATCCTCCGCAACCGCCCGAGAACCGCTCATCACAATCAGGTTTACCCCGATCCGGGCTCGAACCAGGTCACCTAGACGCGCTGCATCCTTGCCCAGGCAGTCGGCTTCCATCACTGCCCACACCAGGCGTGGCGCCCTGTGACCGCTGACCGGTTTACTGGCCAACGCGCCGAAACCAATCAGCCAATCCACCAGCACGCCGCACTGTGCGATCCGCAGCGAATGCATCACATTGCGAATGGCAGATTTGTGCCAGCGCCAGAGCGGGATGCGGTCACTCTCGCAGACAATCACATCACCGGACTGCAAAACTTTTTCCAACTGCGCAACCAGCGTCTCCGGATCGGGTCGCCTGGCCGCGGACGCTCGCCATGCAGTCCCCAGACGGATCAGGGCCGGCCTTTGTTGCCACCGGGCCAGGCGGCTCTGGTTGCGCTGATACCAGGTCCGACGAGCACTGCGGACAGCAGCGCTCCCACTCAACTGATGGGTCATCAATTGACGGCTGAAAAATTGCAGTTGCGACTGACTGCCTAAATGGAACCGCTCTATGTGGCGGGCATTCACCCGCACATGCGCCATATCCCGTATCGAGAGAAACACCAGACGTTTTATGCGAGCTGCGCTGCTGCGCCAGAAGAACCCGTCCATTTCAGTGAATTGAAATTCAATTGCCAGGGCCAAATCGCTCTGTCGCAGGGCATGGATCCAGCCGGAACTGGTCGCCGGCCAAAGCATTCCCTGGGCTGCGTTGCACGTCATAGACTCCAGGAAAGCTGGACCGCTGGTCATCAGGCGGGCGGACGGCAACAGCGGAGCCCGCAAGGCGCGCGCCAGACTTAAAAAAAACTCAAGCGGCAAGAGTTCCAGACCCGGTCGGTCCATTAGAATTACCGGCCGGCGGGCAGCCTGGATCAAGGCTTGCAAGCCGGGCAGACCAGGCCACTCGGCGGTCGACGCGGAAGTCGCATCCTGTGCGGCCGGCATAGTGCGCTGGCGCACCAGACTGACGCTCTGCCTCGTATTGCCGCGCCCGACGATTTCTGACACCAATGCGGCGCTGAATCGCAGCACTGCCCTGGGGTCCGGATGATCATTGGTCACTAGCAGCACAATAGGTCCGACCGCCGACAAATCCAGTTCGGGCAACTGCTTTAGATTGATTCCGCTTGTTAAAGCGATATTCAGGGGACGCAGCAGATCCGTAAAAAGACTGGTTTCCTCGGGATTCAAATGCAGGACAATCAGACGCAGCGCAACTTGATCGCCCACGCTGGAACTGATGGCCGCGACCCCCTCCAGGGCCTCTGGCAGACCACTCAGTAGTGCGAATCCGCTGGCGCCATGCAATCGGCTCCAGCCCTCCGCTGCGAGCACGCTTTGACGAGCATCCCGACAAAACACCCACTGCGGGGAGTCCGGAGCGGAAGGGGCCGCTAACCGGGTGGCCGTACCAAGGCCCAATAGATCTGCAGTCCGGGAGCTAATGAAACGGGGAAGCACGCGATCCTATTGCTGCGCCGCTCCCGATTGCCGAATTCTTTGCAAGTACTGCTCTAGCTCCTGGCGCCTGGGTGATTGTCTGGTCAGAATAGCCAGATCCCGTTCCAGTCCGCGCAGGATCTGAATCTGGGAACTGCCCATCCGGCGTTGGGCTGCCTGTTCGTCTTTGGCCGCAAAAGCAGCCGCAAAGAGACGTTCAATTTCGGTGCGTTCTTTTGTAGAGACGATGGCCGCAAATGCCGGACCGCCATCATAGAACCCGCTGGAGCTTTGCCGAGGCTCCACAGGTTCATACCGCAGCCGTGATTGCTGTACATCTAATTGCCAAACATTGCCGTTGCCATCTGCGTATTGGTAGTGGGTAATCGCCTGCATGGAATTCGTCTGACAATCCGATAGTCCAGCCAGGCACAGCGCTGTCAACAGGCACAGGGCCGCAGCCTTGAAAAAGCGGAATCGTTGTTCCTGGGGGGCAGTCGCTGGTTGGCGGTCAAAAAAGGTGGCAATGGAGACAAGCACCCTTGCCTTGTCTCAAAAGAGGAAGCTCCGGCAAGCAGAATATTTTTCTGGACGCTTGTTGCCGAAACCGGAAAACGCATTATATTTGCTGCAAGAATACTTTGAGTTCGAACTATTTGATATCGACTTGTATACCTGCGGCGCTATCACCTGGTTCAACACTACATTTCAGGAGAATGAATATGAAATACCCTGGCATACTGATTTTCAGCCTGCTCTTTTTATGGACGGCAAGCTGCTCATCAGAGGTTAATAAAGAGGGCGTCCCCGAAGCGATCACTGCAGAGGCGACAAAAGCCAGCATCAGTACAGAGGGCCTTGCAGCTGTCACGATTGACACAACCGCCTCCAAACTGGAATTCATTGGTGCCAAAGTCACCGGTGATCACCTGGGCGGTTTTAAAGACTGGACCGCAACAGCCTGGTTCAAGGGCGATGAATTGCAAGCGGTGGACCTGAAAATTCAGACCGCCAGCATCTACACAGACAAGGAAAAATTGACCGGTCACCTGCAATCACCCGATTTCTTTGACGCCGCCAAATATCCGGAGATTCGTCTGATTGCCAATCAGGTTTCCGGCACAGCGCCCAATCTGGAAGTCAGCGGGGATCTAAGTATGCACGGAGTCACCAGGTCCGTTCGCTTTCCAGTCAGCCTGCAAAAAAAAGGGGCGCAGTGGCTTGCCACCAGCGAATTCACAATCAATCGCTTCGACTGGGGTCTGCAATATCCAGGCAAGCCGGACGATTTGATTCGCAACAAGGTTTTGATTCGATTTTCTCTATCCGGCAAATAACGGTGCCGATCGGCGACTAGACCATGCCAACTGGCGGTCTGGTCGCCATTGTTTTGCCAGGGACTGGAGCAAGTCCGTGCGCGTAAAGGAGCTTGATCGGCCCCCTGCCTGCCTCTGCCGGGCATTTTTTTAACCCTGTGCCTTTTAATACTTGATCCCGGACGAAAGAGCCTTTCTACTGTAACAGATCGGCAATGTCTGCTCCGCGTTATATTCTTGTTCGCTTTAGAGCTGCCAGCATGGAAGGGGATGTTGTCTGGATAGCGCTGGAAGTTGATCTGGGTGGCAAAAAGATTCTACAAAAGCTGGTCGGTGCCGGTTCGCAAAGCAAGTTTGACGACCTTTCCCTGGGCAGCGACTACGATAGTTTTAAAGCCGCCTTCCAGGAGGTGCAATACTACGGCAATCTCAACCCGCAGCTGACCACAGATGTAGAACAGTTTATCCGCCGCCTGACAGCTAACTATGATTTTATCGCCCAGCTGCTGCGATGCATCGAGAAGCAGCAATTCGACTCCATTAGCTACCAGATTCAGGCTGAACTGGAACACATCATGGCCACCCGCAATCTGCAAATCCAGTCCGATCTGTGCGCCTTTGAGCCACCCGCTGTGGAAGAGCAAGATATCAAGGAAGCTCCGCAGGCGGCCAATCGCCTGAAGATGAAATTCGTGATCTCACCCTTTAATGGCATCATTATCCCCCGGCTTTCCATTCCGCAGAAAATCTTTGCCACATTTGCCGATCCAAAAGACAAGCATGTCCGTTCCTGGCTCAAGGCCAATCAGCTTGATAATGCTCCGGACCCTGGTGCCCAGATTGTCACCTTGCGCGGGCTCGATCAGGTGCCGCGCTCCAACTCGATCATTGCCACCGTGGAGCTGGCTGACGGCACTCTGGCCGAGATTGATGAGGACAGCTACCTTTTAAAAGTCAAAACCCTGGCCGAGGTGCGGCGCAAAAAGAAGCAATCCAGCACTCTATTACAGGATTTTGACACCACCGCGCCCGGCTTTGTGATGATGATGGCCTTTGTGGTGGTCGTTTCGCTTTTGATCGGCATTATCGCTACCCTGTTTTTGGCTGGCTGAACCCACCCCGGCGCATCCTCGACCTGGAGGCAGATTATGAACTCTACAGTGCGACTTTTGACTACAGCCAGCCTCGGTAGCATCGCCATCCTGGCGGCCATCGACATCTACTTTGACCAGGGACACCTGTTGGGGTGGCACATCCTGCTCGAACTGGCCGGCTTGCTTTGTATTTTGATCGTCCTGAGCGCTCTGTGGTGGCATTGGTACAAGGCGGTCCGGCACAGCCAGAAAAACCTGAAAACTACACGCAGCAACCTGAAACAGGTCCAAAAGGAGCTGTATCAGTTTCGGCGGCGTCATGCTGACACTCTGGATGCAATGCAGCAAGCAATGACGGACCAATTCAAGGACTGGCAGCTCAGCCCCACAGAAATTCGGGTTGCGGAGGGACTACTACGCGGCTACAGCATCAAGATGATTGCCGCCAATTTGGGCCGTAAGGAAAAAACGATACGCAACCAGGCAGCTGCGGTCTACGCCAAGAGTGGCATGGTTGGCCGCGCAGATCTGGCAGCCTTCTTTCTGAATGAGATTTTGGGCGCAGAAGAGGACTATATGGATAGCTTTGCACCATAACTATGCAGTGATTAAAGTTAATCCAAAAAATATCAATCTAAATTGCACTGTTTTGGTGCATTGTTAATTGACGGCAATGCCTTTGATTCCAAATCACCAACCGGTCACTGGTTTCCCGACCCAAAAGGATCTTAAACAGAGCTGGCCCAACGACTGGTGCCTAAAAACAGACAATCCTGAAACCATTCGGGCTACTTTGGCGTTGAAAATGAAAAATTCCAGGCCCGTGTTCATAAATGTAATTTTTTCCAGAGAATTCAGGCAAACATGGCATACATTGTGCAATAGTATATTCACAAAGCAATTATCCCCTTGCTAAAGGGAAGAGAGTTTTGCGAAAAAGATAAATAAAAAAAGAGTGTTCAATCCTGGCGGCCGGGACAAAGGCCGAATGCTATTGTAAACAAAAAAAAGTTCATGCACAAGGGCCGGTATCACACCGGCCTTTGTTTTTTAGAACCGATTGACCTGCAAAGCGATTCGTAAAACCTAACCCGATGGCCAGGACGAAAATCCGCTCTACCACAATCCTGTGCGTGCGACGTAATGGACAAACTGCGCTGGGCGGCGACGGCCAGGTCAGCCTGGGCAATACCGTAATGAAGGGCCACGCCCGCAAGGTTCGCCGCTTGAGCAACCGGGAAGTCCTGACCGGCTTTGCGGGATCAACAGCCGATGCCTTTACCCTGTTTGAATTATTTGAAAAAAAAGTCGATCAATACAATGGCAATCTCAGCCGGGCCGCGGTCGAGCTGGCGCGGGAATGGCGCACCGATCGAATGCTCCGGCGCCTGGAAGCCATGCTGGTAGTCGCTGACAAAACGGAAAGCCTGCTGATCTCCGGCACCGGTGATGTGATCGCTCCGGATGATGACGGTGTTTTGGCGATTGGTTCCGGTGGCAATTATGCCTTGTCCGCAGCCCGGGCGCTGGTAAATAATACAGAACTTGGCGCCCGCGACATCGTTGAAAAGTCCCTCTTGATTGCGGGCGAAATTTGCATCTATACCAATCAGAACCTGATTATTGAGGAAATCAGCTAGATGAGGCGCTGTCCATCCGCCGTCAAATCAGCGGCTCCATCGGGTGGGATGCACCCGATCAGACCGGATAAACGGGCCGACCACTGGCGCCGGCAAAACCGGGTAGCCAGGATTTTTTAGCCGACCGTAAAGAACCAGGCCACGACTGGCAAAAGAAACGCTTATGACCGAACAACCAATTCCTTCTATAGACATACAAGAGCTGGAGCAAATCAATGTTGATGAGCTGACTCCCCGCCAGATCGTAACGGAACTGGACAAACACATTATTGGCCAAAATGAAGCCAAAAAATCGGTGGCCATTGCGATCCGCAACCGGATCCGCCGACGGCTGCTAGATCGAGATTTGCAAGAAGATATATACCCTAAAAATATCATTATGATTGGGCCCACTGGCTGCGGGAAAACAGAAATTGCCCGCCGCTTGTCCCGGTTGACCGGTGCCCCCTTTGTCAAGGTCGAAGCAACCAAGTACACCGAAGTCGGCTATGTGGGCCGGGATGTGGAATCGATGGTCCGTGACCTGGTCAATACTTCCATGAATATGGTCCGCAAGAGCTGGCGCAAAAAATACGAAACTGAAGCCCAAAAAAATACCCGCGAAAGACTTTTAGATATGCTGATGCCCTCCAGTCACAGCACCCAGCCCGCCCCTACACCGAATGGCAGCATCTCCGGGCTGGGTGAGCAGGTTCAAAACGGACTGACGGCCGCGGAAAACAACAGTGAGGCGGAGCGCAAGGAACGGGCTCGTGAGATGCTGGGCCGCAAGCTGGATAACGGGGAACTGGAAGACCGTGAAGTCCAGTTTGAAATCAGCGCCAACCCGACACCGATGGTGCAGGTAATGGGCAATTTGCCGCCGAACATGGAAGACCTGGATATGCACCTGCAAAACATGCTGGGCGACTTTATGCCGCGTAAGGCGCGTAAACGCAAACTGGCGATCAGTCAGGCGCGTAAAATAATCCTGGAAGAAGAAATCGAACGTTTGATTGATCCCGACAAGCTGCAGGAAGAAGCCGTGGAACGCACAGAGCAGCTAGGGATCATTTTCATTGATGAAATTGATAAAATCTGCGGGCGGGGAGCAGCCGGCAGCGGCGGTGGCAGTGGCCCGGAGGTCTCAAGGGAAGGCGTTCAACGCGACCTGTTGCCAATCGTGGAAGGGGCAACAGTGCAAACCAGACAGGGGCCGGTAAAAACCGATCATATTCTGTTTATCGCCGCCGGAGCCTTTCACACCAGTAAGCCATCGGACCTGATACCGGAATTGCAGGGCCGCTTTCCGATCCGCGTAGAACTCGAAAAGCTGAGTGAGGCCGACTTTAGTCAAATCCTGACTGGACCGCGTAACTCACTGACCACCCAGGTGCAATCCCTGATGGGCACCGAGGGCATTGAACTGGATTTTACCGGCGATGGTATTGATGAAATTGCCCGTTTTGCCTTTGAAGTGAATGAAAGAACCGAGAATATCGGTGCGCGCCGGCTGCATACGATTATGGAACATCTGCTGGAAGAAATCTCATTCACAGCGCCGGAGCTGCAAGGCAGTGAGCGCAAGATCCTGATTGACCGCAATTTTGTTCATCAAAGGCTGCATGATATTGTAGCTGACACAGACCTTGCCCGCTACATCCTGTGACCCTGATGTACTGATGATGAGCACCGCAGCGACCAGCCAATCAGACCAAAACGACCCGCAGTACCCCCCTGGAGGGATCACCGACGGCCCCGGAGCCGATGAATTATTGCGCTTTTTGGAACGCTGGGCCGGACGGCTGGCGCCGGAATCAGACCCGCCAGAACCGATACCGGAAACACCAGCTGGTCGGAGTTCCGTGTTCCTGCTTTTTTTGAAGCTGCTGCCCTGGCTGAGTATCGCAGGCTTTATCGCTTCCATGTTCGTCGATATAGGCGATTATTGGCAGACCAGCTTTTACCTGCCCTGGCGTGCGGATCCGGTCTCCATGGACGGCATGCTGCGCATGCTAACAGTCACCGGTCTGGTGGGCTATGGCACCAATTGGCTGGCGATCAAGATGCTGTTTTATCCGCGCAAGAAACGGCCCCTGCTGGGCCAGGGCCTGATACCGTCCCGCAAAGACCATATTGTAATGCGGCTGGGCATCCAGATCAGTAAAGAGATCATTAACTCGGAACTCATATTGGAGCAAATCCGCAAAAGCGGTCTGATCACCCACCATCGACACAAACTGACCAAATCTCTGCGCAATATGTTCAGCGATCCGGAGTTCCAGCAGGACATCACCGGCCTGACCGAACACTATGTAAATCATCTGATTCGATCACCGCAATTCCAGGACCGTATCAAGGACTTTATCAAGAGCCTGGATTTTGACAACATGGGCCTGATTGAAGGTGGACTACTGCGCATGTACAAGCTGATATCCGGCAACGAGGACATGACCGCCAAGCTGCAGGAAGTGGTCGAAAATTTGACATTTCGGATGCAGCCTTTCGAAAAACGGCTGATGGATTTCTTACATCAACTCCCCGATCAACTGGAAGACCAGGGTCATGTAGTTGAAAACTATGCCCTCGGCGCCATTGTTTTTATGATTGAACAGGTAAATGTGCAGCGGGTGATTGTAGACAACCTGCAGCGCTTCGACGAAGCCCGCCTGGAGCAGTTGCTATGGAAGTCGACATCGGATCAACTACAGTATATTCAGTATTTAGGCTGTTTTCTGGGCATTATTGGCGGATTTTTCATTTGGCTGCCGCTCGAGTCACTGACAATTACCCTGCTAGCCGGCTCCCTCGTTTGGGGCCTGGATGTTTTGATCATCAGACTCAGAGCCGGCCGCAGTAATTCCCGACCGGACACTCAGTCTGCATCTTGAGCGCCGGGAGCCTGAGGAAAAGCGCCTGTGGCTCAGGCGCGAATATTCTCCAAAGAGATCAGATTTTCGCGAGTCAGGGGAGTAACCCGGGTTGAGAACAGACTGCCCTGTTGCACTACCTCGCCCTCAAAAACTTCCAATAGATACTGATCGAAGCTTTTGTCCTGATTGGCAGCGGCCTGAGTAAAATCTCGGCCAGGCAAGCTGACGCGTTCACGTTTGTGGTAAACTGGATTTTCTAGTTTCTTGACGATCATTGTTGACCTCCACCATTACTACATAAGACGAACATTATGTCACCAAGTTACGAAAAAAAGCATTTTTTGACCGCTTTTTTTCTATTGTGTACACCGTCAATCTTATGTCGCCATGATATTTTTAAGCTACATAAAAGTAAAGCACTAAACAAATTTTTTGCAAAAAAATGATACCCAAAAATTGCATTCATGAGCCGTATTTCTAACTTGTTTTGTCCGTGCCTCCTGTGCTGGAATCACTATAGCACAGGGGTGTGACGCTTTCCGGCAAATCGGGGACCAAATGACCCGTAGAACGATTTTTTTTTTGCAAATAGAGGCTCAAACACGGCCCGGTGGGCATTTATGATGCCTTCCCGGCCCATTTGGCTGCCATTCAGGCCGCCAGGAGTCAGATTTAGCCCTCAGGAGCGTCCAATCTGCTGTAGGTGCAGCAAAATTCTGCTGCAAAGCGGATCAATACCCTTGGTAACTGCGGCAACAAAGAACCGGCTAGCTTTGCAGCAGTCAAAAAACTGGCCCCCGGCACCGTTTTTCCTCAATTCGCTTGCCAAAGCCGGCCGTTGATCCGTTATTAAGGCGGAGAAACTATCACGACCCATGGATTTCGAACGCTTTAAAGAGATCAATGATACCCGCCTGAATAACCATGAGATGGAGCAGGCCTCTGTGGTCTCATCCTATCGTAATCTGGGCTGTGGAGACGGATTTAGGATCTATTTGCAGATTGACGACGCCGAGCAGCGCATCACCGATGCCAGCTTCACGACCACCGGATGCGGATTTGGCCTGGTGTCACTGGCAATGGCCTGTGAATGGGTCAAGGGCAAGAGCCTGGATGAAGCCGCCGCAATCCAGAGCACCGATATAGAAGGACTATTTGCATTTCCACCCCGTCGCAAAAATTACCCTGATTCGGCCGTCGAAGCCATGCAAAAGGCTGTCGCCGATTATCGCAACGGCAGCGGCATTAAACCCGAGGATCGGGTGACGCGCCAAAATGCCCTGAAGCTGCTAGCAAGCCAGGGCCACTTGCGCAATGCCGTCTTGAAGCAGGTAATCCTGGATGGAGCGGATCTAAGCGGCATAGACCTCAGCGGAGCCGATTTAAGTCACGCCTTTTTACAAAATGCAAATCTGAGCGGCGCCAATCTGCGCGGAGTACGTCTGCGAGGCGCTTTTCTGAATCAGGCCAACCTGGCCGGTGCCGATCTGAGCGAGGCCGATCTACGCTGGTGTAAGCTCAGCGGCGCCAATATCGAATCGACCCGGTTTACCGATGCCCGCTATGACATTGGGACCCGTGTTGACCCCCGCCAGACCCATATCTTTGAAAGTATGATCAAAATGGACGAGCGCGAAATCTACAAGGAGCAGCCAGCGGCTCGCAGTACCGAACTGGCAAATCAGACCCAGCATGCAGGTTGATGATTACAAAAAATTGCAGCGCAAGACATTTCTGCACAATGGCATCTTTGTCCATCAAGGCAGCAAGGTCCGTATCCTGGAAATCAATGAATCCGATATAACCGTCGAATTCACCGATATGGAAGGTTTTCAGCACCGCCTGGAGGGTGTTCAGGCGGACGAACTGGAATAAAAACCAGCCTCAGGAGCTGTGGGGCCCGGCGAGCCAGTCATCCAGCCGCTTTTTCAAAAACAAACCGGCTGGACTGGTATCATCTTCGCCCCGAATCACAAGAGCATTCCAGCGAATCAGCAGCCGGGCAGCCTGCCAGCCCAGCCAGGCACGTGAAACGGCCGCCAGTCCGATCCCGGCATCGATCAGGTCGTGTAATTGTGCTTCTTGTTCACGGTTGATCAACATCGTGCGTTGCTACTCCCTCTTGATACCTGTTTCGACGAATTGGGGGCCGATTCGAGCGCAAAAAAAAGACCATCTAGCCCGCCGGAGTCAGAAAATTGATCATAATACGACTGTAAAGCTGATTATGTCACAATATAGATCCTTGCGCAGGCCTTGATGGGCCCTCGTCCGGGATTGTAGCGCAATTACCGGGTACGCTGGCGGGCAAGTTTTTTTCAGGCCACACTGAAAGCTGTATCCCTGCCTGGACTGCGCCCAAACAAGCGTTTGTATTCCCGATTAAATTGTGATGTACTCTCGTAGCCGACATGTGCGGCGGCATCACAGGCCTTGATCCCCTCGGTTTGTATCAGCATTTTGGCTTTTTGCAGTTTTATGTTTTTTATATATTGCAGGGGCGCAGAGCTGGTAACCGCCTTGAAATTGGCATGAAAAGCAGAAATGCTCATTCCGGCCTCAAAGGCCAGGGCATTCAGATCGAATTTTTGCGCATAGGATTGATGGATTTTATCCAGCACGCGGGCAATCTGGAAAAAGTGCTGATTTTTATAGGCCAGGGCGCGTAACGCGTCACCCGTTGGGCTGCTCAGTACCCGAAACAGGATTTCTTTGACAATCAACGGAGCCAGAAAGGTTCGCTCGGATTCGGCGCGTATGGCGTGCAAAAGCCTTATCAGAGCATCGGTCAAATCGGCTTCAATCGGAGCCGAGTAGATCCCTTTGGGTACGTTTTTTTTTGAGACGCCCGGCTCATGTACAGCCAGCATAATCTCGGCCACTACCGCCGGATCCACCTTGATTGTAATGCCCAACAATGGCTGCTCTGAACTACCGTTTGTCTCACACTCGAGCGGCAGGGGTACCGCTAGCACCAGGTAATGCAGCGGATCATAGGTAAACACCTCGTTGCCAATAAAGATCCTTTTGTGGCCTTGCGCCAGAAATATGATTCCGGGCTCATAGGTCTGGGGCGTCCGGGGTGTTGCCTGGGTAATCCGAAACAAATCCACCCGCGGTACAATATCAGTGCAGACTCCCTCCTGGGGCGTGAGCTCAGCCAGCAGTGCCGCCAGGATCTGGTTGCTGCCAGAATTCACCATGATACAATCGTAACCATAATCTGACAATAATGTCAAGTATTTAGGTCTAATTAGCTTCTTTTTTTGTAGAATCAGGCAATAATTTGTAGAAACGGGTCTTTACCGGCGCGACAAATTATTATATGCTTTCGTCAATACGCTGGCCTCTGTCTTGAGAAGTTCTGACATATACCAGCGCCTGATTTCCAATCGTTGAGGTAAAAAAAGCATGATACTGACAGAAAATTTTGAATTGGCAAATGGAGTCCTGATTCCTAAAATCGGACTGGGCACCTGGTTTATTGCTGACAAGGACGCTGCAACTGCGGTTTATAAAGCGGCCGAAATCGGCTATCGACATTTTGATTCTGCACAGGCCTATGGCAACGAGCGCGGCGTTGGCGAGGGTGTCCGCAGCTGCGGTGTCGATCGCAGCCAGATTTTTGTAACAACCAAACTGGCCGCAGAGATCAAATCCCATCCAGAAGCGGCCGCCTCTATTGATAACTCGCTCTCTACTCTGGGCCTGGACTATATTGATCTGATGCTGATTCACAGCCCCCGGCCCTGGATGCAGTTTCACGAGACTGAAGCCTGGTTCGAAGGCAATCTCGCAGCCTGGCGAGCCATGGAAGATGCGCTGCAAGCCGGCAAACTCAGAGCCATCGGAGTATCCAATTTTGAACGACCGGATCTGGACAATATTCTGACTCATAGCAGTGTGCCACCGATGGTCAATCAGGTACTGGCCCACATCAGCAACACGCCCTTTGCCTTGATTGAGTATTGCAAACAACATCAAATCCTGGTACAGGCTTACTCTCCCCTGGCGCATGGTGAGCTCTTCAAAAATGCTACCCTGCAGGCAATGGCTCAAAAATACAATGTCAGCCTGCCGCAGCTTTCCATTCGCTACTGCCTGGAGCTGGGCCTGCTGCCGCTGCCTAAAACTGCCCGGCCGGAACATATGCGGAACAATGCCGCCGTGGATTTTACCATCTCGGCCGCTGACCTTGCTGTATTGAAGAACATGGAGCAGATCAAGGATTATGGCGAAGCCAGCATGTTTCCGGTGTATGGTGGCAAACTCTGATGAAATTACAAAACCAGTCTGATTTTGATGCGGTTAGTATCTTTGGTACAGGTAGCTTGAACGAAGCCTACGCGCGTTACTTTGACGGCCAGTCCTGGTTAAATCCGCTGATCCAAACCGGTGTGTGTCCAGTGGCACTGTTTCATGTAAGTTTTGAACCAGGCAGCCGTAACCATTGGCATATCCACCACGCCGCCACTGGCGGCGGTCAACTGTTGATCTGCACAGCTGGCGAAGGCTGGTACCAAAAATTCGGTCAACCGGCAGTCAGCCTGAAAGAAGGCTCCATCGCTTTTATACCGGCCAATGTCAAGCACTGGCACGGTGCACGGGCAGACAGCTGGTTCAGTCATATCGCCCTGGAATTGCCCGGCACGGAGCAGCAAAATCAATGGCTGGAACCGCTTGATCTCAATGAATACACAGCACTGCACAATTAATAACTGCGTGCAAACCGCAGGCGGCTTCAAAAGCGGCCAGGCTTTATTAGCAGCAGGACGATAAATCCAGCGGAGGGCTAACTCTGATGCGTAAAACAAAAAAGATGATCATCTTCACCGTGGCAGCTTATGCCTGGGCTGCCTGCCTGGATCAGGCAGCGCCAGCCCGGGATGGCCGTTCCACAGGAGGCAAACAAACCATGCAAATAACTATCAAAGCCAAAGACACCGGGCAGACAATCCTGTTTAACCTGAATGACAGCCAGGCAGCCCGCGATCTGGTGCAACAACTGCCCATCACCACCACGATTGAAGACTACGGCAGTAATGAAAAAATCTTCTACCCACCATTGAAACTCAACACAGCGGACACTCCGCTGGCAAAAAATATCCGTGCCGGTACACTGGCCTGGTATGCTCCCTGGGGCGATGTGGTTTTATTCTACGACACCTTTCGATCCGCAAACGGTCTGTATGCACTCGGACAGGCCGCATCCGGCACGGAACTGATTCAGCGCTTGTCCGGTACAATCCAGATTGAAGCTGTCGACCGGCAACCGGAGAGTTCCATTAGCGGGCGCTAGCGGCGCTAGATCCGGCCGTCATCAAAGACAATCCGCCGACCAGCCACTTCAATCACATCTCCCGATTGCAAAACCTTGCTTCTAACGGGGCGATTGTTCACCAGGGTATGGCTGCCGGCCAGCAAGGTATGGCGTTTGTTCTTATGATTGTACAGGATCGTCGCCTCAGCCGGGGTAGCGGCGCGGCCCTGTGCTGTAATTTGCAGCCCCGTCGCACTAGATGCATTAATCACTGTCCGCTCCATGCCTTGCAATGATTTGCTTTGACCGCTTGCCAGACCATCCAATACTTCAAGCTCTGCAGAGTGACTCTCCTGGACCGTACGGATACGCGACAGCAGCCAGAATCCAGCTAATGCGAGCAGCAAGGGCAGCAAAAGCCAAATTGCCGGCCAATTGGCCGGCAGTCCAGGCAGACTGCTGGCGAAGTAGTAGCGCTGCGCCCCGACACTGCTCTTGCCAGCCTTTTTGTAAATGACCTTGACGAAACGCCGGGTGGCGGGCAGCATACTCGCCCTGTACCGCAGCCGGTATTCCCCCTTGACCTGTTCTACAATCTGGCTGTACACCTGACGCAGCTGATCTGTACTACGGGCATCAAATACCATGCCCCCCGTCTGATGCGCTATATGCTGCAGCTCACGATCTTTTTGTAAGCGGCCGCTGCCATAATTGATCACATTCACCGCTATACCCTCGGCTTGACTGTATTCCAAAGCTTCCCGGGACTGCCAAATCCTGACACCGTAGTCCGGGTGCAGACCGCCACCGTGCTGCACCATCGGCCGGTTCTCGCCGTCAGATAAAACAATCAATACCCGCCGGCCCTTGCGCGTTCGAATCTGATCGACCGCCTGGTACAAACTGGCATAGAGCTCAGTGTGCATCATCATGCCCTCTGGACGCTTGACCGCTTGCAGCTGTTCCAGGATTTGCTCTCTATCAGCGGTAAAATTATTTAATAATTGATAACGGGTATTATAGGCTGCGAGTGCTACCTGATTCTGGCCATTGGCAATTATTTCTACGAGCTGCCGGGTTGCCTGCAATGCTCCATCTATTCGTCTGTCCGCACCATGACCGCTGCCAAAATGGTTGTACATACTGCCCGAGTTATCGATCAAAATTAAAAACTGCAGTTCCAGCGATTCAGGCTGCACGGCCGCAAAATGACTGATCGGTCGGGGTACAAAGTGCCTGTTATCCGCCGATTCGAAAACCTGCAACTCTGCGATTTGGACGCCAGACACAGGCCGGCCCTGCGGATCACTGAGGGCCAGGTGCAGCTCCAGTTGCTGCGTTGGCAGCAATGCCAGCGAATCCAGTTGGCTGATGCGCAGACTTTCGGCCGCCAGATCCAGCGGTACGAGCGGCAGCATGGCCGCCAGGCACAAGCCGGCTCGGCGGCGCCAGCCCAATGAGCAGCGGCATTTGGGCTGGCTGCCGGATTGCGTCCATTTGTGAATAATCTTGCGAGACTTGAATTGCATTTGGTATCCTCCATTTCAGGCGCCTTGATCAGGCAGCGGTCAGCTGCTGTGTATATCTTGCGCGCCAGACCCCGGTTCACCAGGGAGATTTTTTATGTAAAATAGTAGAGCAGCCGGGCGCTACCGACCTGCAGCACATCCCCCAACTTCAACACACTGCTCCGCACAGTCTCGTCATTGACCTTGAGCACCGCTGCAGTTTGCGCCTGCTCAATGCAGACTTCATCCTTGCTCAAAAATACCCGGGCATGCCGCTGTGCCACATCCGCATAGGCCGGCAGCTCGATATCGCAGCCCGGTGCGCTACCCAGCAGCACACCGGTCTCCAATAATAAGTATTCTTTACCCTTTTGCCGGCCGTTCAGTAGCCGCAGCGTACCCAGGGAAAAGTGGGCTTCTAATAAACTGTAGGCCAGGCCCAGACTGCAGCCAAACAGAACTAACGCTGCCAGCCGTGATAATGCCGGCATACCGCTGAGAGTCTGCAGATATTCCAAAGCGAGGCCGGCAATCAGACCGCCAGCAAAACCGCCGAGCAATCCAATCCGCACTCTGGCCCGGGAACGGGTGCGAATCCCTTCCATGCTGCCTAAAAAAACACCCAGCACAGACCAGCCCAAAGCCCGTGCCGCTGGCAGCCCCAGGGTTTCAAAGCTGGCCGTGGAATGTAGCAGAGTTTCACCGAGCACAAGCAGCACTGCCTGGGCCGCGAGATACGCTAGTATTCCGCCGGGCAGCCCCAGGAGCACTCCGTACAACACACCCTTTTTCAAGCGGTCCCGCTGACCAATGCAGAGTCCTTCACCGCTGCCAAAGATAGCGCCCATGACAACACCGAAAACCATACCAATCACAATGCTGAAAATCAAAAAAGAAGGGAAATAAATCTGCAATCGCAGCAAAGCCTCGGTAAATGGCCAGGCTGTAAGACCGGCCAGGCATCCGCTCCAGACCAGAATAGCTTGTTTTTGGCGCTGGGTCATGGCGTGATCCTTCCTCTGATGTATTCAACGAAACCTGGATTTTGACCGGCCGAATTAGCTGGCACGAGCATTGCCTCTTGCAGCCGAACAGCATGCACATGCACGGCTGTGAGCTGAATAACGAACAGGTACACACTAAATAAAAGCCCGGCCATGAACAATACGCTCCAACGGCGTTTACTGTACAACCAGGCAGCAAAACTAGCCGCCCTGGCCGGCAGACCTTGGCCCCGGACTGCCCCGGTCGAACGCCGGGTGGCAGCCGGATTGCGACCGTGAATAAAGTCCTTTAAACTGGATTGAATGCGGCTGCTTTCCCTGGACCGACCCAGGCGGCGCTCCAACTTATTTATAAGGACAGCCAGATCCTGAAATCGGCGCTGTCGATCGCGGTGCATGCTCTTGCGGATCAATTGCTGCATCCAGCTCGAGATACGCGGATTGATTTTACGCGGGGGACTGTATTCCCCGCGCGTGATCCGGGCAATCGTTTCCGGAGTCATTGTTCCCGGGAACGGACTACGCCCGGTAACCATTTTGTACAAGAGGACCCCCATTGAATATATATCTGAACGCCGGTCAACGGCACTGGAATCCTGGATTTGCTCCGGGGACATATAGGCTGGAGTACCCAGAGTCATATTACGCGTCAGGTCTTCTGCCGGCCGGGTCCGCGAAACTGCGATGCCAAAGTCGGTCAGTTTCACCTCACCCTGGCGAGAAATCAGGATATTCTCCGGTTTAATATCCCGATGGATCACACCCTTCTCATGGGCGTAATGCAAACCGCGCGCAACTTCCAAAAAAATCATCAAGGCGATTTGATTGGGCAGATAACGATGATGGGCGATCAATTCTGCCAGACTGACTCCGTTGACAAATTCCATGGCAATAAACCAGGCCGCGCCTTCCTTGAAATGATCATAAACCTGCACAATCCGGTCTTCGTGAAAATCCATCATCAACTCAGCTTCGCGCTGAAAACGGCGGGTAATGACATGATTGCCGACCAATGTCAGCCGCTTGAGAATGATGGGTCGCTGCAAGGTAGGGTGATGAGCCTTGAATATGCGGCCCATACCGCCCTGGGCGATAGTGCGAATGATTGTGTATTTGCCTACCCGGCTTTGATTTGTTTTCATTGTCACTCCTCCAAAAAGTTTATGAACCGGCCTGCATGCAGTTCGGAATGCGAAAGATATCGCGGTTTAACAGTACCGGACCTGCCGCCGGCAGACGAGCGATGCTGAAATGATCAGGATTGTGAAGCTGAATATAGCGGCCGCCGGCCCGACGCTTGTACAACAACTCAACCGGCCGGTGTCCGCCAAAGTACAGGGCCTGAGCTCGAAATTCGGGCCGGATGTATTCACGCAGCATCCCGACCACAGAGCCCGCAGCCGCCTGACCATCTCTGGTCCAGGTCAACCCGCTGACAACATCCGGATGATCGCGGTAGTTCAAGATCTCGCTCCGTTTGAAATGACGAGCCGGTTCAGCATGTGAAATCAGAAAATTCCGTCCCTGGGCCAGAAGCGGGAACGCATGTTCCACCTGGGAATAATGCTCGAGAAAAGCTGCTCCGTAAAATTTTAGCAGGTACTCGGCGACCATCGGACCTTCCAGAGCCAGCTTCATAAAAGGAAAATTACCACGGCCGTTCTCGTTCAGGATATTGTCATGATTGCCTTTGAGGTAATGGAAGTGCTCTGGACAGGCCAGCTTGAGCTCCATGATCATCTGCATGAGCCCCAGGCTTTCGCGCATTTCTGCGTCCATATGCTCATGCCGGCGGTAGCGTTTAATAAATTCACGCTGCGCCAGCTGCCAGCGCTCAGCCGCGCGCCTTTCCGCATGCATCCCGTCTCCGACACAGACAATTTGAATCCGCCCGGCGCTCAGGTGTTCCAGGATTGTACGCTGATCCTTGTCGGTCTGCAAGAGCACGCTGAGTAAAAAATCCATTCGGGCATGCAGATCGGGAATAATGATCGTTTCCAGCGTCGGATCCAGCAACACCAACCCGCCTGCTCGGCCGGACTGATCAGCGGGTCGCAGACCTGCTTGCGGCTGCTGCAAAACGGCAGCGGTCTGTATACTCAGCCATGTCAGCGCAAGAGGGTCCGGCAGACTGCCTTGATTCCAGATGCGCAGCAGAGTTTCTTCAATTTTTAATATATCCAGGACAGGCATAAACGGTTCCTCCAGGGTAGTACGGAAAAGGGGGCGGCCGCAGCCGCCCGCGGTCTACAGTACTAGAGTTTTGTTAATATCAGCAAACTCACGAGTCAGAACCATGGTGACATTGGATAATTGCTCAGCCTGTTCCTCCAGACCCAGATCATCATTGCACACAGCAATCTTGAAAGCTGGCGAAGTAGACTGCACCGGGCCGGTTTGAAATACAACTTCATGGTCCAGCTCCAGGCCCTGAGCCAAAACAGCTGACTGATGCCGGGCTGCGTCCGGTACATCTCCTCTGATACCGATACTGTTGTACTCCACCGGACGACCCGCGCCCTGGACTGCGCCCAGGTTTAACAAGGATCCAGAATAGGTCATAACCACAGCTCCCTGGGGGGCGTCCACTGCCAGGGTATCAATTTCTTGCATCCGGCGTGATTCTATCTCGCGTTCAAATGCTTCTTTCTTCCCTAGCCAGGCTTCAGCCATCAAGTCCAGGGACTCGTCACTATCCGGCAAACCGGATGTACGGGTGATGCCCCTGATGTGTTCTCTGACACCGGGCGGTATTTGCTCAAAAAAGTCTTCCATCGTGTATTCTCCACATTGTATTGGCAGCTATTACAATGAATCGCTGCACATCATGACGGAAGCAATTCAGGAGCAGTTCCCGAAATATTGGCGGAGACTGGCTGTTACAGCAGAGGGCTACACGAGAAACAGGCAGCTGCGACTAACACACCAGAATTTTCTGCACTAAAGTATTTTTATATTATACTTTAAGGTCGTCCCAAAACCATCCATGGTATTTGGGACGCCGAACGCAATTGGAAAGCAAAGCTCCCAAATTACTCACACCTTACTCAATTTCGATCGAAATTTCGCCGGTGGCAACACGTCCCGGGTTGCCAGAGGCTGTTTTAGAACAGGCTCTTTATAGATGCTCGCTCTGATTCAGCGCTAGTGCGCGCAGCATGCGAACCTGCTGTAGCAGTCATAGCCGGCGGGAGCGATGGGCCTTGAGTCAGCAGATAGACAGAAGACAAAAACGGCCCTGGACTGATGGAATCCAGAGCCGTCAAACCGGGACGCATTCAGTTTTTTATTGACTAGCGGCCTGATCGCGTTTATAGTCCAGACCCTCAATCTTGTTACGACGTTCCTCGTTGTAGTATTTCATACGCACCAGGATATCGACTTCTTCCTCGTAAAGCTCCTGGCGGGAATCGGTGGCATCGCGGCGGTATTTGGCCGGCAGACGCAGGTCAAACACCGGATGCAGCCGCACCGGGAACACATAGGGGTTTTTTGACCAATTCATGGTGATATCTTCGAGCTTGGGCACCTGAGGATCGTCCTTGCGGCCGGCTTCTGATAACCCGTATGTGTTCATCAGCGCGTAGTTATCATAGGGATACTTGAGCTGAAAGATATAAGCAGCGTTTTGCTTGGCCTGCCGCGCAAGCTGAATGGAGGCCAGGTAGTATTCGATCCGCTTTTCACGCTGATCCGGGGTGGTTTTTTCATGCTTGCGCAGCTTCCGATCGACTTCCAGACCCAATGCGCGGGCCTTGCGAGCCAGACCCAGACGCTCATAGCCCTTGGCCAGATTGTTTTCCAGCACCCATTTATTACGCGCCCAATGCGTCTCCCTGGAATCATAGCGGCGAGCCGTGTGCGGCGCTTCGCGGTCATCACTAAAATCACGCCGCTTGCGCGAGTTCGGGCCATACTCGATACTGACATCAATCAGGCTCATATCTTCCGGATCATCCTGGTTCTTTTTTTCCAGCGCGTCGCGCATCATGACTTCGGTTCGATTGATATACCATTGACTTAGACGTTCCAGGATCGCTTCGATGCGCACCTGGCTGTCCAGAAAACGGTTGTAGGCCTTCAGATACTGGCCTTCATAATAATAAACCATGCCCTCCTGGTAGACCCGTTTGACCTCGCTGAAGCGCGCAATCAGGTCCAGCTCGCCGATCTTGTCATTTTTTTTGGCAGCCACATAGCAATCCGGAAAGGGCTCACAGGGAAAATTGTAGACCATGGGTTTCATAAACCGCAGGTATTGGATCATTTCAATGCGTCGTTTTTGGGCCTTTTCGGCGACCGAAAAGGCGTCGCTGGTATTGGTAATGGCCAGTATTCCAGCCAGGATGGCCGGCAGAGTCAATAAGGTTATTTTGCGCTTCATTCTATTCTGTACCCGTGTGCTGCGACGCTGCCCTGGGCAGCATTGACAACAAGCTATACTTTCTATCGGTCCTGTAAATCGGAAACCTGATTGCCAGATTATGAAAAAAATACTTTTTGGACATCAATCCTATGCCCCCTAAAGCAATATCCTACCGAGTCAAGGAAGGCACCACCTGCCCCCTTTGCAGCTTTGAATACCGCCGTGAGAAACTGCATTCCGGCGGCGGTCGTCTGATCGCCGGCAATCTGACCAAAGAATTGCGGCGTTTATACCAGGTTAGTAAAAAATTCGGGCGCGTTTATCCCCTGGCCTATGAGGTCTCCACCTGCCCGAATTGTCTCTATTCCAGTTATGAAAACGACTTCAATACCCTCGAAAGCGGCGAATTACAGGAGTTAAAGGCCAAATCTGCCGATCGGCGCATGCAGATCGAAAAAATTCTGGGACCACTGGATTTTAACGAGGATCGTAATTTGGTACTGGGAGCAGCCTCCTACCTCTTGGCCATCGATTGCTACCAGAAAAGGGGCATTGATGTGGCTCCGACTCCCAAAAAGGCCATCAGCGCCATGCGTGGCGCCTGGCTATTTGGCGATCTCCATGACGAGTTTCCCGGCAAGGGATTTGACAAGGTCCAGAGCCTGCTCTACATGAAGGCGGTTGGCTGGTATTCGCCCATGTTGGAAATTATGAGCACCGGCAGCGAGGCGCACGACAAGTTCATCCGGTTATTGGGTCCGGATACGGACAAGAACTGGGGCTTTGACGGCGTTATTTACCTGAATGGCTATTTATCTAACAAATACCTGGATCAAATCACAACCACCGAAGAACAGCGTATCGCTATCCTGGAACGTAACAAGCAGCATCTGGGCAAATTATACGGCGCCGGGCGTTCCTCGTCATCCAAACCCTCTGTGATTATCAATCTGGCCAAGGATCTCTATGAAGATATCTCCAAACAGCTGGAGGAACTCAAAGGGACTGCCGAGGCCACCTGAACCATTGCCCGGCTGCCAGGGTCGGGGCCGCCGGTGATAGCAGGAATTAACGGGCAATCAGCGCAGGATGAGTGTAGAGCCCGATTTCGACCGGCCAGGACCGCAAACCTGGATTTTACAGCTCGAATATGATGGCAGTCAATTTGCCGGATTCCAGCGTCAACAGGGTGTGCCCACGGTGCAGGCGGAAATCGAGCGCGCTCTGCAGATCTTTTTTCGGCAGTCTTTGGTTGTTCACCCGGCCGGCCGGACCGACAGCGGAGTGCATGCTAGCGGCCAAATCCTCCATTTTCAGTTGCCTCCAACCGAATCAAAAGTCGGTGTGCAGTCCGCCCAAAAGTCGGTCGCAGTCAGCGAATACCGACTTTGTCACGCCCTGAATGCCATTATGCCGCCATCCATCGCCATTCGGCGGGCCGCCCCCGCCCCGGCTGATTTTCATGCCCGCTTCAGCTGCCTGGCCCGTGAGTATGAATATCGCATCTGTAATTCTGCCTGGCGGGGCAGCCTGGGCCTGGACTATTGCCTGCACGAACGCCGTCCGCTTGATCTAGACACACTAAACGCGCAGGCGCGCTCCCTTTTGGGGGAACAGGACTTCAGCGCCCTGACTCGACGTCTGGAGCCGGACGAAAGCGCGATGCGTTACATTGATCTGGCTGAATTTCGCCCGGCAGCAGATTCGCTGGCCGATCGCCCGGATCTGATCGTCTTTCGGATTCGCGGCAACGCATTTCTGCATAACATGATCCGCATCATCGTCGGTACCCTGCTGGACCTGCACAAAGGCAAACTACGGCTTCCAGACCTGCAAGCAATCATCAACGGCCGGGATCGGCGCCTGGCGGGTCAGACAGCGCCACCCGGAGCACTTTTTTTTCGCAAAGCCTGGTATGTCAGCAACCCGGTGCTGCCGGCCTGGCTGCCGCAACTGGATTCATATCCCTGGATGCGTCCGCACGACAACGAGCGCATTGACAACTGACGCACTGCGTCCGCCTCATTCAGAGGCATTGATGCTGTTCACATCCGCCTTGAATTCGGTGATTTTTTGCTCAAGGGCCTCGACCGGACTGGGAGCATTTGTATGATCATCATTCAGGTAGGGAGTCACATAACTGATTTCGGACAGCGCCCGTAGTACAATACCGATCTGCTGGCTGGCCTTGTCAATACGCTCGGACACCTTGCGGCCCTGATTCTTGCGAAAACTGATCGCCGCCTGGATCGTATTATTGTGGCTGGCAATGTGTTCGGCGACCAATTGCATTAGCTGTTGGGCCGAACGTACCTGAGCCTCTCTACGCTCCTCCTGCAAGGCCAGCTCGTGGGCCCGGGCAATGGCAGCGTGCGCCCGATTCCAGAAATAGATGATCAGACCGATAAAAAGCACCTCGCTAAAAAGCATGGGCAAAAAAATCCCGGAGAACGAAGCTTCCCAGAAACCCTGATCAGAATCAACCCCGCCGATAAAATCAAACAAATACAACTCCGCTGACATCAGGAGCACATGAAAAATGAAACCGCCAAAAGATGACAGAATCAACACAACCGCAAAGTCTTTTAGTTTGATAAAGGCGCTGCTCATGCAACGAACCCGGACGGCAATTCGGGATAATAATCCTGCCGCATCCTTTGTAGATACGATTGCAGGCGTTTGCTTTGGCGAATAAAGTCCTTGAGCGCTGATTGATGCGGCCCCTGATCCATGGCCCACAGCATGGCAAAGGCGGATGCATCAATCCACGCTGGTTTGGCTGTACCCAGAATAAAACCGTGCTTACCGGCGTTGCTTTCGATGGCCTGGAGATCCTGCAAGCCCTTTACGATGATCGTTTCCTCTGTATGTCGTCCCAGGCCCTGCAGTTGAAGCTGCTTCAAGGCGGACGACCGAACCAGGCCGGGCACAATCTGGCGGATGCCAATCGGCAAATGGGCAAAGAAGGCATCCCGGGTCAGAGTCCAATTGGCCTCCACCTGCCATCGCAAGTAAACCATCACAAAATAGAAATGGTCTTCGAGGGTGCGCTGCAGTAGCACAGCCCGCGCCTGGTCGGCTGCTTTTAGTTTATGGAGCGCCTTGGCCCCGGGGGCAGCGTTTGCCAGGGCCTCTTGAATCAGACTGCTGTCGGCAATGTCCCGACCCTGGTAGCGAATAAAGGGCAGTTTGCCTAACGGCGCCTTTTGGGGCATATCCAGGTATTCGACGTTAAATTTGAGGCCGGCCATGCGCAAATAACAATCTACTTTGACACAAAAAGGGCTGCCGCTGGGCAATCCCCAGGCCGGTCGAAACTGCACCAGGGTAATTGCGTTTTCACTTCCTTGCTTCATTGGTGATTCCTTCTTTTAGATGCGTATATACTCAATGAACCGGCCGCAGTCGCAGCACTGCCATCGCCGCAATTCCGCTATTCCGTCGGAAAGGTGCGCAGGGCGGGTCGTTTTTGATAGCGTTCGGAGGCTTCAGCCAGGTCGCTCAGGTATATGGAACTTAGCTCGTACCAGTCGCCACCTTGCTCTGGTTGCACGTAGTACAAAGTGGTGGAATCCTTTTTGGGTACGATTCGGACGGTCGTATTGAGCTGATCTGTGATGGTACCGTGGGCGTTATAATAAACCTGCAAGGTAATCTCGGCCGCACTGTCGGCCGTATCCGGCAGGACGGCATGAAAGCTGTCTGCCTTCCAGTCGGCGATGTCGCGCAGCAGCGATCCGATCTCGGCGCTGTCCAGCGCCATTTGCTGCGGCCGAATCAAGACCCACTCTTGACCCTGTTTGGCGATTTGGACGTTTTGATTCCCCTTGCGATACCGGGCATCCAGCATGGTGATAGAATCCCCTTTAATGTCATCGCCAAAAAGGCGCCGTTTGCGAAAATAATCAGCCTCACCGCTGCCCGCCAGACTGCGCAGGTTCACATCGACCAGATAAATTGTATCCTGGTTATCGAGCCGCACGTAGGATTGTGAAGCGCCGCTTTTACTGTGTCCAACATACAGAATTACCGGTCTCGTATCGGCTTTGGCATATAGCGCAATCTGCAAGCCCTGGAATTGACCCTTGTCATCCACCGTCATTTGCAATTCCCGTTCGCGCTGTGCATCCCGCTTGAGTCCGTAGTAATCCCGCACATTCTGCAGACCTTCAATTAGATCCCGGAGCCGATCCCGGTCAACGGCGTATTCCTGCGTCCCGGATCCATCCCTGCCAATGCGCAGTTGCCAGTCATAGAGCAGTTCTTTGGGGGTTTCGGGTTGCAGCTCTGTATTATTCGCGTCTTTAGCCGGGCTTCTGGTCTTGTGCTTGTCGCCGCGTTCCAGCTGCACCTGCCAGGCGCCGCTCGAGGACTCCCGAATCTCAATCCGCGCGATCTCATCCTCTGCGGCGTCCACTAATGGGCTGGCGCCGGCATAGCCGCTGGCGAATAAATTGAGCGCGTTTTGGCCAAAGACCAATAGCAGGACCAGGCAAACATTGATCCCGAGCAGGATCGCACCACGGTATTCTCGAATGGACTGCATTATGATTCTCCTCCGGTGGAAACGGGCGCGTCGACAACGATACCTTGCTTGCGATTACGCCGAATTAAACGCATGGTGCCGTATACGGCCAGAAGGCCCGGAATCGTAAAAATATGAACCAGTGTAAAGAGGATGACCCAAATGGGATTTTCCATTTCCAGAATGGCCAGCGAAGGAACCCTGGAACGAATGGCCAGCAATTCATCATCACCCTGCATGGCCTCCAGGGTATTCTGCACAAAAGAGCGATTAATGCCAAATAACTGGAAATTGATCTGCCCGGTCAAAAGGATGTCCGAAACCAGCCACGAGCTGCCGATTAACAGTATTTGGGAGCGACTATCGCCGACCTGCGCCGGTTTAAAATCAGCCGCAGCAACGCCCTCCGGCAAGCCGTCTTTATGAAACCCGCTAGTAAACTTGCCGCTGGCCAAAACTGCAATCGGAATCGGATGCCCGACTCGATCGCGGGTCGGATCCTTGACCAGATCCATAACCGAATTGAAATCCAGATTCTGGTTCTCTACCTGGATTGCCGATGGATTGGATTGAATCAGAGTCTGATACTCGACCTTGCCGGCCGACTGTGCTGCTTCGCGCACATCCAGGCCGCTGGGCCAGGGCACAATCAACTCGCGAGTGAATTCAATCACCTTTTGCTGGCCGAGAATGTTGCCGGCGTCACGGGAATAGTACGACCAGGCGGCGTAGGCTTGCGGAATCGGAGTGCGATTCAAAGGATCATTAATCTGGACCAGGCCTTGCTCGGGCGGATCCACCAGAAAGCCGCTATTGATATGCAGTCCGTATTTGCCCAGCCATTGATTAACTCGCTCCAGATCCTGAGCAGGCACCGAGGAAAATCCCATGGATTGGCCGCCGCCAAACTGCTGCATGTAAGGATTGCCGCCGCCTGTTTGCATGGCAAACTGCATCCCCTGGGTCAGGAAAACCAGGTTGCCGCCCCGCATCAGAAACTGGTCCAGGTGATAGACCTCCAGATCACTCATGCGCGGCAGGCCGGCCAACAACAGCGTGTCGACCGACGGTTTGACCGCATCCTCCAGACTGATCTCATCAATCTGACCGGCATCGCGCTCTAGCAGGGTGCGAAAGCCCCACATATTATCCTTGTCATAACCCTGACCGCGCTGGGGCTGGGCCGTCCGCAGGGCTCCCTCGGCGCGCACAAAAGCGATCCCGCTACTTTGGTCCTTGCGCAACATGGCGCGCACCTCGCGCAGAAATTCGTACTCCAGATTGGGGATAATCCGTCCCTCGGGATCAACCAGCTGGATCACCCTGGATTCCTCGCCGTACTGCAAATACACGCCAAAGAAGAACTGGCGCGATGTGACCTCGATATCGCGCTGCTGTGTCAGGGCAATACCCTGAATTCCCCGCTCGCTGGCCCGTTTGACCTCTTCTGGCAGGAGGGGGTTGATAATCCGCAATTCGATTTTGTCGCCGCCCTCGCTGCGAATGGAACGCAAGGTCGAAAGGAAGGGATCGATGTAGGCCATCATCCCGCCTGGCAGATCACGAGAAATATAGGCCTCCACCAACACCGGACTGTCCAGCTGGGATAACACCTTGCTGGTGCTTTCGCTCAGGGAATTGCGCTGATCGCGACTGAGGTCCAGACCCCAGTTACTTTTAGCCAAAACGCCGTTTAACAGAAAAAACAGCAGCACCACATTGGTGTAAACCAGAGCGGGACGATTCAAATTGTGAATGAAACTCATCGCTCCCTCCTCAAGATCCAGACATTAATGGCGATCATCAGCGCAATAAAACTGATATAATAAACGATATCTGGCAGGTAGAATAAACCGCGTTGAAAACTGGAAAAATGATAACCGTGCGAGAAGAAACCCAGCACAGCCTTGACGCTGTCCGGCGCGTCTTGCAGAAAGAAAAAAAGGTAATTGGTAATAAACATAAAGAAACTGACGAACGCGATCAGGATGAATGCCACGATTTGCTCGCGAGTCAGGCTGGAGATCACCATCCCGGTGGAAACATAGGCGCCGGCCATCAACAGCGATCCCGCATACATGGTAAACGTGCTGCCCCAGTCAAAGTTTGTCGAGGCAAAAGCAATGTTCAGACACAAGGGCAGGCTCGCGAGCACTATCATAGCCACATAGGACCAGGCCGCAGCGAACTTGGCTACCACCAGATCCAGTTCGCGCAATGGCAAACTGGCCAAAAGCTCGAAGGTGCCGCTCTTTTTTTCTTCGGACCAAATGCGCATGGTCACAGCCGGTACCAGCAGCACAAAAGTGGCCGGCAAGAGGGTCATGTAATTCTGGATACTGGGTTCCATGCGATCAAAGAAGGCTGGCACCGGACCGCCAAAACCGGTGAAAAACAATAAAAAGTTGAAAAAGAGGGTGATGACCGCGAACACGTATCCAATCGGCGTGTTGAAATAGGTGCGCAGTTCGCGAGCGTAAATATATTTCCATTCTGGCTGTAACATGGGGTCCCCCGAATTAGTTGGTGAGTTCCTTAAAAATATCTTCGAGTGAGCGCGTCACCGGCTGCAAGCTACGTACGGCCAGGCCGCTAGCTGCCAGGGCCTGGAACAACTCTTCGGGTTGACCAGACTTGAGTTCACAAACCCAGCCCTGGTATCCATCGGGCGCCTCCAGATCATCGGCTGGACCGGCTTCACGCACACTGCCAACCGGAGCCAGGCTTTCCAGACGCGAGCGCGCTTCGCTGCCAGCTTTCACGACGACCCCGCAACTGAGCTGATTAGCGCTCTGTCGCAGCCGCGCTGTTTCATCATCAGCGACGATGCGTCCGTTGCTAATGATGATCACCCGATCGCAAATATCCTCGACTTCCTGTAAAATGTGCGTCGAGAGAATCAAGGTCGCGCTCTCCCCCAGTTCACGGATTAATTTGCGAATATGCGCAATTTGATTGGGATCCAGACCCGAGGTCGGTTCATCGAGAATAATAATCTCGGGCTGATGGATCAGAGTGGCGGCCAGCGCAATTCGTTGACGAAAGCCCTTGGATAACAGACCGATCGGCGTAAAAAAATGGGAACCCAACTCCAATAGTTCCAGGAGCTCACGCGCCCGCCGCTCCAGGTGCTCTCCTTCGAGGCCATGCACACGGCCCATAAAAGACAAGTATTCGGACACCAGCATTTCGTTGTACAGGGGCGTGGTTTCCGGCAAATAGCCAATCTTGCGACGGGCAGCCAGTCGTTCTGACTCGTCGGCCATATCATGGCCCGCCATGCGAATGCTACCGGCGCTTGGGTGTAGAAAACCGGTCAAAAGACGCATCGTAGTGGTCTTGCCCGCACCGTTGGGACC
>JAGRNA010000149.1 GCA_020441005.1 Leptospiraceae bacterium | reverse complement strand
GCGGCTAGCCGACTTTTGTATCTATTGCCCCTGATTGCCGCCTTTTGGTTGTATCGACCCTTGTACCCGGAGGGACATGCGGCCCGGCAGCAGGGTTTTGCCGGCGCCTATACGCATTCCCGGGTGATTTGCTTTACAGACTACAACCCGGAGGTTTATAAACCGGTGCGTCGGTTGGTAGCGCAGATACCCTTAGGACCGAATACTCTGCTTTTAAATCAACTGCATCGACCGGAGCTATTGCATCCAGCCCGCGCCTTTGCCACCGAAGTCGATCTGCTGTTAAAGATGCGCGCTCGCCAGGAGAGCCCGGATTGGCATGTCTGGCGTTCTGACTCGATTGCTGCAGAGGATGTACGCAAGGTAGCAGAGCTGGTCTGGATTGAGGCGCAGTGCTCCGGGCCGAACCTCGTGGAGCAGACCCTGGTGGCGGACTGGACCGGGCGGATTGGACGAGCGGTTACCAGCAGGTCTGTTTACGGCGGCCGAGAGGGCATGCCTTGCGCCACGGTCTATGGATTGCATTAGCGGGCCCGACTTATACCAGGCCAGGCGATCATCTAGTCGGGTTATTCTATTTTGTACATTTCTGATGCGAAATGAGGACTGCAGTTGTTGTTGAGCAGTTTGAAAAGCCCAGGGTCTCGCAGCTTTGGTTGGAGTAGTAGGTCTTGTCCGGGCTTTCACTGTCGAACAAGGGTCCGTATTGACAGATCGTGGCCAATTGGTCGGCGACTGAGGGGTTTTGGCGGCAGTATTCGGTGCCGCTTTTGGCCGTATAATAGCAGCTGATACTCGGAGCACTGCGGGCCAGGTAGGCTAGTTCGAGGGCAATCAGGGCCGTTTCGTCGCGCTGTTCTTCGCATGTACTCAACATCAGTATTGCCATCAAACCGAGCAGGAGGCTCCCGGCTGCTTTCGTCCATTGTCGCACCATAATAGCCTATTTTTTTCAGGTCTGTACCGATGCAAGTGAAATGACATACCCCCCGGAGTACCTGTCGAGAAAAGCCCGTCTGGTTCCAAAATAAGATTTGCCCCTTGCTTTTGCTTCTGAAAGCTGGTGTCGGATCGTAGCTGTGAGTATCATCGTTCAAAAATATGGCGGCACATCGTTGATGGACACCGATCGGATTCGCAATGTGGCCAACCGCATTCGAACGTATCATGACCAGGGGCATCAACTATGCGTGGTCTTGTCAGCCATGGGTCATACCACCGATGGGCTGGTGGCCATGGCCACAGAATTGAATCCCCATCCCGCCCGGCGCGAAATGGATATGCTTCTGTCAACCGGTGAACAGGTTTCCATCGCTCTCATGGCCATGACGCTGGAAGCCATGCAGGTGCCGGCCATTTCCTTTACAGGCGGTCAGGTCGGAATCGTAACAGATGGTAATTTTAGCGAAGCGCGCATAGAAAAAATCAACGTCGATGTGATTCAAAAAAACATGCAAGCGGGCAAGGTTTGTATCGTGGCCGGTTTTCAGGGCATCGATACCC